>NZ_DAOKZA010000005.1:0-108884 GCF_035325925.1 Azohydromonas sp.
GCGGCGGCTGGCCCTGCGCCTGCGCCGCGGCGCTCAGGCCCAGCGACAGCAGCGCGGCGGCCGCGACGGGCGCGGTGCGGCGGGGGAGGGACGGGATGGCGTGCATGGTGGTGAGCGCTCGCGCGCTGGGCTGGTCGTGGGCAGGCGCAAGCATGCCGCCGATGCCGTCGCGCGGGCACCCGGGTTTGCCACACCTCGGCCGGGTTCAGCCTTCGAGCGGCAGCCCGACGTAGTTCTCGGCCATCGTCGTGCGCGCGGCCACCGAGCCGGCGAGGTAGTCGAGCTCGGCGCGCTGCATGCGCTGGCCGAACGCGCCGGTCTCGGGGAACTTGTGCATCAGCTGCGTGAACCACCAGCTGAAGCGTTCGGCCTTCCAGATGCGCGCCAGCGCGCGCCGCGAGTAGTGGTCGATGCCGGCGTCGCTGCGGTCGCGGTAGTGCTCGACCAGCGCGCGGCCGAGCAGGCCGACGTCGGTGGCGGCCAGGTTCAGTCCCTTCGCGCCGGTGGGCGGCACGATGTGCGCCGCGTCGCCGGCCAGGAACAGCCGGCCGAAACGCATCGGCTCGGTGACGAAGCTGCGCAGCGGGGCGATGCTCTTCTCGATCGACGGCCCGGTGACCAGCGCCTCGGCGGCGGCCGGGTCGAGCCGCGTGCGCAACTCGTCCCAGAACATCGCGTCGCTCCACTGTTCGACCCTGTCGTCGAGCGAACACTGCACGTAGTAGCGCGACAGCGTGTGCGAGCGCATCGAGCACAGCGCGAAGCCGCGCTCGTGGTTGGCGTAGATGAGCTCCTCGGACACCGGCGGCGTGCGCGACAGCACGCCCAGCCAGCCGAACGGGTAGACCTTCTCGAAGGTCTGCAGCCGATCGGGCGGCACGCTGGCGCGGCACACGCCGTGGAAGCCGTCGCAGCCGGCGATGAAGTCGCAGTCGACGGTGTGCGTCTCGTCGCCCTTGCGGTAGGTCACGCTGGGCCGGCCGCCGTCCCAGCCGTGGATGGCGACGTTGTCGGCCTCGTAGACGGTCTTCAGCCCGGCGGCCTGGCGTGCGTTCATCAGGTCGCGCGTGACCTCGGTCTGGCCGTACACCATCACGCGCTTGCCGCCGGTCAGTCCGAACAGGTCGATGCGGTGGCGCGCGCCGCCGAAGCTCAGCTCGAAGCCGTCGTGTTTCAGGCCCTCGCGGTGCATGCGCTCGCCGACACCGACCTCGTCGAGCAGGTCCACGGTGACCTGCTCGAGCACGCCGGCGCGGATGCGTCCGAGCACGTACTCGGCACTGCGCTGCTCGACGATCACGGCGTCGATGCCGGCCTTGGCGAGCACGGCGCCGAGCAGCAGGCCCGACGGGCCGGCGCCGACGATGGCGACCTGGGTGCGCATGGGCAGTCTCCTTGTCCGGTGTCAAGCGGGGGCGAGGACACGAAGCCTAAGTGTGCGCCGCCGGTGCCTCAATGGACAGATCCGGCGACGTCTTGAACAATTCGAACCTCCCGATGCCATCACCGCCGCACCCCCCCACGTACGCGCTGTACGGCGAACACGGCGTCGACATCGGTGCCGACCGTCTGCATTGCGAGTCGATCGCCGAGCGCAGCCGTCGTCACGACTGGCACATCCGCCCGCACCGGCACGAGGTGCTGTTTCAAATTCTGTACCTGCGCCACGGCGTCGCCGAGGCCCTGGTCGAGGGCCGGGCGCTGGCGCTGGCGAGCCCGGCGCTGATCGTGGTGCCGGCGCTGGCGACGCACGGCTTCCGCTTCGCCGACGACGTCGACGGTCTCGTCGTCACCGTGCTCGAACCGCACCTGCGCGCGCTGCTGGCCGGCGCGCCGGCGCTGCTGGCACGGCTGCAGTCGCGGCCGCTGCACGTCGCGCTGGCCGGCCACGCGGGCGACGCGGCGCAGGTCGACGCGGTGCTGCAGCGGCTGCGCGACGAGTTCGCCGCCTGGGCGCCATGGCGCGCGCTGGCCATCGACGGCGCCCTGCTGCAGCTGCTCGCGCTGGTCGGTCGCCTGGTGGCCACGCCGGTGGACGACGCCGCCGGCGAGCGTGCGCTGGTGCACCTGCGGCGCTTCCGCGATGGCGTCGAGGCGCGGTTTCGCGAGCAGCCGGCGCTGGGCACGCTGGCCGCCGAACTCGGCATCACCGCGACGCAGCTCAACCGCGTCTGCCGGCGCGTGCTCGGCCACTCGGCGCTGGAGGTCCTGCACCAGCGCCTGCTGCTCGAGGCGCAGCGCGAGCTGGCCTACACCACACTGAGCATCAAGCAGATCGCCTACGGCATCGGCTTCTCCGACGCCGGCTACTTCACGCGTTTCTTCCAGCGCAAGACCGGGCTGACGCCCACTGCCTGGCGCGCGCGTTCGCGGCGCGCGGCACCGGCGGCCGGCGCCGCCTGAGGCGCGTTCGCGTTCGACCGGCCACGGGCGCGCTCAAGTCGAACGCCGCGCCGGCCGAAAACCGACGGGCGCCCTCCGCGCTCGCCGCCATGACCGCCGCCGCCACGCCGACCATCGCCGTCCACGACCTGCGCGTGGGCATGTACGTCCACCTCGACCTGGGCTGGATGTCGCACCCGTTCCCGCTGTCGAGCTTTTGCATCGACCGCGCCGAGGACATCGACACCATCCGCGGCCTCGGCCTGGCGCAGGTGCGTTGGAGCCCGGAGAAGAGCCGCACCGCGGCGGCCGACGCCGACCTGCCGCGCCCGTCGACGCTGACCGGCGCCGTGCCCGCGGTGGCGACCGTCGGCACCGTCGACCCCGGCGCGGCGACGGGGTCCCGGCCCGAGGCCGAGACGCCCGAGGCCGCCGAGCGCCGCCGCCGTCGCGAGCAGCTGACCGCGCAGCGCGCGGCGCTGCTGCACTGCGAGCGCCAGTACGCCGAGGCCACACGCGAGTTCAGGCGCACCGTCGAACTGGTGCCCGGCGACCCGGCGGCCGCACGCGCGCGCACCGAGGCGCTCTCGCGCGCCCTGGTCGACAAGATGCTCGACCAGCGCGAGACCTGCATCCGCCTGCTCAGCGAAGCCGCCGGCGAGCGCGCCACCGCGCACGCGCTCAACGTCACCGTGGTGTCGCTGCTGCTGGGCAAGCTGCTCGGGCTGGACGCCGCCGCGATGGGCGAACTGGGCGCCGGCGCGCTGCTGCACGACATCGGCAAGATCGAGCTGCCCGACCGCGTGCGCCACCTCGACGAGGCCTTCAGCGCCGCCGAGACGCGGCTGTACCGCGAACACGTCGCCCACGGCGTCGCGCACGCGCGCCGCATGGGGCTGGCGCCCGGCGCGCTGCTGGTGGTCGCCCAGCACCACGAGATGGCCGACGGCAGCGGCTTCCCGCAGAAGCTGGCCGCCGAGCGCATGTCGCTGGCCGCGCGCATCGTCGCGCTGGTCAACCGCTACGACAACCTGTGCAACCCGCCGCAGCCGGGGCGCGCGATGACGCCGCACGAGGCGCTGTCGACGCTGTTCGCGCAGGGCCGCACGCGCTTCGACGCGACGGTGCTGTCGAGTTTCATCCGCATGATGGGCGTGTACCCGCCGGGTTCGGTGGTGCAGCTCACCGACGACCGCTGGGCGCTCGTGATGACGGTCAACTCGGCGCGCCCGCTGAAGCCGCGCGTGCTGGTGCACGACCGCCGCACGCCGCGCGACGAGGCGTTGTACCTCGACCTCGAGCGCGACAGCACGCTGGGCATCCGCCGCAGCGTGCGCGCGTCGCAGCTGCCCGCCGACGCGCTGCAGTACCTGGCGCCGGCGGCGCGCGTGGCCTACTTCTTCGAGCCGTCGGCCGCTGCCGACGCCGCACCGCGTGCGGAGGACGGATCTTGACCGTGCTGCGCTGGCCCGCCGGCCAACGCGAGCCGACCGCGGCGGACGCCGCCGCGGCGGTGCCGATCGACGCGCTCGGCGTGGCCTGCTGGACGGTCGACGCGGCCACGCGCACCGTGCGCGCCGTCAACGACGCCGCGCTGGCGCTGCTCGGGCTGCCGCGCGAACAGCTGCTCGGCGCCGACGCCGCGACGCTGCTGGCGACGCCGGAGGACCAGGCGTTCTGGCTCGAAGCCGCGGCCGACCCCGGCGCGGCGCTGCGCTCGCGCACCGTGCTGGCGCGCCGCGACGGCGCGGCGCGCCAGGTCGAGCGCTGGGTGCGCCCGGCGCCCGGCGGGTTCGTCGTCACGCTGGTCGACCTGAGCGAACAGCACGCCGCCGAACAGTCGCGCGCGCAGGCGCTGGGCGAGCTGCAGGCCACGCTCGAGGCCACCGCCGACGGGCTGTTGGTGACCGACCTCGCCGGTCGGCTGCGCGCCTGGAACCGGCGCTTCGTCGAGTTGTGGGAGATGCCCGAGTCGCTGCTGCGCGCGCGCGACGCCGACGCGGTGTTCGCCTGGATGCAGCGCGAGGTGTGCGAGCCGGCCGACGACGCACGCCGCATCGCGCTGTTGCGCAGCGCCTCGCAGGCCGGCGCGCACGACCGGCTGATGCTGCGCAGCGGGCGCGTGATCGAGCGCGTGAGTCTGCCGCGGCGCCACGGCGAGCACATGATCGGGCGCGTCTACGCGTTCCGCGATCTCAGCGAACGCGTCGAAGCCGACCGCCGCGTCGAGCTGATGTCGTTCACCGACGCGCTGACCGGGCTGCCGAACCGCCGCTACCTGGCCGCGCGGCTGGCACCGGCGGCGGCGCTGGCGGCGCGCGAGGGGCGCGGCTTCGCGCTGATGTACCTCGACCTCGACCACTTCAAGCGCGTCAACGACAGCCTGGGCCACGAGGCGGGCGACCGCGTGCTGCGCGAGGTCGGCGCGCGGCTGCGCGCCGCGCTGCGCGAAGGCGACCTGATCGCCCGCGTCGGCGGCGACCAGTTCGCGCTGCTGCTGCACTTCAGCGACGCTGCAGGCGCCGAGGCCGGCGCCCAGCGGCTGCTGGAGGTCGTCGCCGAGCCGTTCGACGTCGACGGCAGCGCGTTCACCGTGACCTGCAGTGTCGGCGTCGCGCTGTTCCCGCGCGACGCGCGCCACCCGCAGGAGCTGCTGCGCCACGCCGAGACCGCGATGCAGCAGGCCAAGCAGGCCGGGCGCGCCGGCTGGCGTGCGCATCGCGCCGCACCCGACGGCAGCGTGGACCTGCGCTCGCGCATCGCGCTGGACCACGCGATGCGCATGGCGCTGGCCAGCGAGCGTTTCCGGCTGCACTACCAGCCGCAGGTGGCGCTCGACGACGGCATCACGGTGGGGCTGGAGGCACTGCTGCGCTGGCGCGACCCCGAGCGCGGCGACGTGCCGCCGGGCGAGTTCATCCCGGTGGCCGAGGACAGCGGCTTCATCGTCGCGCTCGGCGACTGGGTGCTCGAGCGCGCGGTGCGGCAGGCCGCGCAGTGGCGGCGCGACGGCCTGGCGGTGCCGGTGGCGGTGAACGTGTCGGCGCTGCAGTTCCAGCACGACGGCTTCGTCGACCGCGTCGCGCAGGTGCTGCGCGACCACGCGCTGCCCGCGCCGCTGCTCGAGCTCGAGTTGACCGAGTCGATCCTGCTGCACGACGCGCGCGAGGCGCTCGAGCGGCTGCGCGCGCTGGCGCGGCTGGGCGTGTGCCTGGCCATCGACGACTTCGGCAAGGGTTTCTCGAGCCTGGGCTACCTGAAGCAGTTCCCGATCCGTCGGCTGAAGATCGACCGCGGCTTCGTCGCCGGGCTGCCCGGCGACGACGGCGACGCCGGCATCGTGCGCGCGGTGGTGCAGATCGCGCAGTCGCTGGGGCTGGCGGTGATCGCCGAGGGTGTCGAGACCGAAGCGCAGCGCGCCTTCCTGCAGCGCATCGGCTGCCACGAGATCCAGGGCTGGCTGGTGGCGCCGGCGCTCGACGTGGCGCAGGCCACGCGCCACCTGCGCGAGCACGGTCCCGGCCGGCGCGCGGCGGCCAACTGAGCGCCCGACGGTCGGCCGGGCGTGCGCCGCTTCAGCCGGCGCGCACCACCTGCCGCTGGCGGCCCAGCCCGTCGATGCCGAGCTCGACCACGTCGCCGGGGCGCAGGTACTGCGGCGGCTGCATGCCCATGCCGACGCCCGGCGGCGTGCCGGTGGCGATGACGTCGCCGGGCAGCAGCGTCATGCAGCGGCTGACGTAGCTGACCAGCTGCGCGACGCCGAACACCATCGTCGCGGTGCTGCCGCGCTGGCGCGGCTGGCCGTTGACGTCGAGCCACAGCGCCAGCGCCTGCGGATCGGGCACCTCGCGCGTGGTGACCAGCCAGGGGCCGATCGGCCCGAAGGTGTCGAAGCCCTTGCCCTTGTCCCAGGTGCCGCCGCGCTCGAGCTGCCAGGCGCGTTCGGACACGTCGTTGACCACGCAGTAGCCGGCCACGTGCGCCAGCGCGCCGGCCTCGTCCACCTGGCGTGCGGTGCGGCCGATGACCACGCCCAGCTCGACCTCCCAGTCGGTCTTCGTGCTGCCCGGCGGCAGCACGATGGCGTCGTTCGGCGCGGCGATGCAGGTGCTGGCCTTCATGAACACGATCGGCTCGGCGGGCACCGGCAGCCCGGCCTCGGCGGCGTGGTCGGCGTAGTTCAGCCCGATCGCGACGAACTTCGAGATGCCGGTGAACGGCACGCCCAGGCGCGACGCGCCACGCACGCGCGGGAACTCGTGCAGCGGCAGCCGCTCGATGCGGCGCAGCCCGGCCTGGCCGAGGGCCGGCAGGTGCAGGTGCGGCACGGCGCGCGACAGGTCGCGCAGACGGCCGTCGGCGTCGACGGCACCGACCTTCTCGCGGCCGGCAGGGCCGAAGCGGACGAGTTTCATCGCGGGCGGGCTCCGGGGGTGGGGACAGCCGCGTTTGTAGCCGATCGGCCGATCGGCCGCCCGGTGCACCGAGGCACAATGCCCGCTGCGGTTGTCACCGCGGCACAGGCACAGGCGATGATCTACAAGTTCAAGTCCAGGGACGCGGCCGACGTCATCATGCTCGGCCCCAACGGCGACCACGTGCTGCGCCTGCTCGGGCGCGAGCCGTCGGCTAAGGGCATCATCGAGCCGGCCGACATGCCGGCGGCGATCGCCGCGCTGGAGCAGGCGGTGCTCGCCGACGAAGCCGACACCGAACGCCGGCGCGACGAGGCCGAGCAGGCCGGCGAGGCCGCGCCGCAGGCGGTGGTCACGCTGCGCCAGCGCGTGTGGCCGCTGATCGAGATGATGCGCCAGTGCCACCGCGACGGGCAACCGATCGTCTGGGGCGTGTGAACGACGGCGGCGCCGGCGCCGGCGGCGGCGACGGCGCATCGCCGCACGGGCCGGAAGCGGCGACGCGCATCGTCGCGATCCGCCACGGCGAGACCGACTGGAACGCCGGCGCGCGCATCCAGGGCCACACCGACATCGCGCTCAACGCGGTGGGGCGCTGGCAAGCGCAGCGCGTGGCGCAGGCGCTGGCCGACGAGGATTTCGCCGCCGTCTACGCCAGCGACCTGGCGCGCGCCGCCGACACCGCCGCCGCGCTGGCCCAGCGGCACGGGCTGCCGCTGCAGCGCCACGCCGCACTGCGCGAGCGCGCCTTCGGCGTGTTCGAAGGGCTGGGCTTCGACGAGATCGAGCGGCGCTGGCCCGAGCAGGCGCTGGCCTGGCGCCGCCGCGAACCCGACTTCGGCCCGGAGGGCGGCGAGACGCTGCGCGACTTCTACACGCGCTGCGTCGGTGCGGTGGTCGCGCTCGCCGCGCGCCACCCCGGCGGGCAGATCGCGGTGGTCGCGCACGGCGGCGTGCTCGACTGCCTGTACCGCGCCGCCACGCGCATCGAGCTGCAGGCGCCGCGAACCTGGCAGGTGGTCAACGCCGGCATCAACCGGCTGCTGGCCACGCCACAGGGCCTGACGCTGGTCGGGTGGGCCGACACCGCACACCTCGACGGCGCCACAGCCGACGACTCGCGCGGCTGACGTCGCGGCGCCGGCGCAGGCTTCGAAGGCAACGCGGCGCACGCCCGCCCGCCGCCGCGACCGCGTTGCTGCCGCGCGCCGAGCGCAAGACCGCGCGCCAGCCCGCGTCCGAAGGTCGATGGCCCGGCCGCAGCGGCGCCGCGCCGCCCGCATCGCGCCGGCGCCGACACGCCGATGTCGCACCCCGGCCGCGCATGCCGCAGCCGTTCGTCGCCGTGCAGCGGCCGCTCGTCGCACGCGCATCGGCGAGTGCGCAGGAGTTCGCGGCGCGCGCACCGCAGCGCTCCTAGACTGGCCTCCAAAGCACTGGTGCAGATGGCCGCTGCGGCCGATACCGCTCTCAGACCAAGGCTTGTGGAGGGCTCCGAAGATGACTTTGCGACAGCCGATGACCTCGACCCGGGCGAGGACGCGGGGCTTCACGTTGATCGAGGTGATGATCACGGTCGCCATCGTGGCGATCCTCGCCGGCGTTGCGCTTCCGGCGTATCGCGACTACGTGCGGCGCGGCCAGCTGCCCGAGGCCTTCGCCGCCTTGTCCGACTTCCGCGTCAAGCTCGAACAGTACTACCAGGACAACCGCAACTACGGCGTGGATGACTGCGGCGGCGGCGCGGGAGGGCCGGCGTGGGCCGCGTTCGCCGCGGGCAAGTGGTTCACGTTCGCCTGCGAAGTGCTCGACAGCGGTCAGGGCTACCGCGTCACCGCCACCGGTGCGAGCGGCGCGGCGACCGACGGTCAGGTCTACACGATCGACCACAACAACGCTCAGCAGACGACCAAGTTCAAGGGCTCGTCGGTGAGCAAGTCATGCTGGCTGTCGCGAGGCAACGAATGCTGACGCGACGACGCCACCGTGGCGTGACCCTGATCGAGCTGATGGTGACCCTGTCGGTGCTCGCGATGGTGCTGATGGCCGTCGCGCCGGGCGTCGCGGCCTGGGTCGCCAACACGCAGATCCGCAACGTGGCAGGCTCGATCCAGGCCGGGTTGCAGAAGGCGCGCACCGAGGCCCTGCGGCGCAACGCGCCGGTGCGCTTCGCCCTCGTGTCGCTGTCCGATACGGCGACCATGGACGACTCGTGCGAACTGTCCGACACCGGCGTGTCGTGGGTGGTCAGCCGCGACGATCCGACCGGCAAGTGCTCGGCGGCACCGTCCGACACATCGGAACCGCGCATCGTCGAGGCGCGTGCCGGCGGGGTCGGAGGCAAGTACGTCGCCGTCGCGGCCGGCGCGAGCAGCATCGTCTTCAACGGCTTCGGCCGCACCGTGGGTGTCGGCGGCGACGTCGCGATCGACGTCGATCACGTCGATCCGGGAGCCGACTACCGCGCGCTGCGGCTGGTCGTGGGGCCGGGGGGAACGGTGCGCATGTGCGACCCGAAGGTCTCGTCGTCCGACGACCCGCGCAAATGCTGAGCCAGGTGACCGGGATGATTCCATCGATCCATACGCCCTCGTCGTCGACCACGCGGCATCGGCGCAACGCCGGCTCGGCGCAGCGCGGTGTGGCGCTGTTCGAGGTGCTCGTCGCGTTGATCATCCTCGCCTTCGGCATCCTCGGTGTCGTCGGGCTGCAGGCCTCGATGACGCGGGTGCAGACCGCCGCGACCTTCCGCGCCGAGGCCGCCTTCATGGCCCAGCGCCTGCTCGGCTACATGTGGGCCGATCGCACCAACATCGGCACCTACGGCACGGCGACCTGCGATGCGCAGCCGAACTGCAAGGACTTCCTGCGGCTGGTGCAGTCGAGGCTGCCGGACGGGGACTCGACGATCACCGTCGATGCCGCCACCGGCTTCGTCACCATCGAAATCCGGTGGACCCCGCCCGGGGAGGAGACCAGCCGCTTCACGCTGGTCTCGGCCATCACCAACAGCTAGGTCGACGCCATGGCACCGTACGTCGTCATACCCGCCGCGGCCCGACGCGACCGCGGCGTGACCCTGATCGAGTTGATGGTCGCGCTGGCGCTCGGCCTCGTCGTGACGCTCGTGGTGTCGCAGATCATGGCCTTTGCCGAGGGCCAGAAGCGGGTCACGACGGGGTCGTCCGATGCGCAGGTCAATGGGGCCCTGGCGCTGTACACGCTGCAGCGCGAGATCCAGATGGCCGGCTACGGGCTGACGCTCGTGCAAGGCAGCCTCGGATGCCCGATCAAGGCCAAGCACGAGACGGCCGGTGAGTTCGACTGGACGCTGGCGCCGGTGACGATCACCGACGGCGCCGGCGGAGCCCCCGACACGATCAACGTGATGACCGCCGAAGGTGCCTACTCGGTGCCGCTGACCGTGACGCTGCCCCATCCGAAGGACGGTGATCGCTTCGTCGTGCGTTCCCCGATCGGCGCCAACGTGGGCGACGTGATGATCGCCGTGCCCGAGGTCTACAGCGCGGCGAACGGCTGCAGCGCGTTCAGCGTCACGTCGATCACCGGCACGAACCAGTTGCTGCATGCACCGGGCGTGGCCAACGGGGCCTGGAACCAGGACGGCGCGGTGAGCATCTTCCCCGACGACGGCTATGCGGAAGGCACGCTGCTGCTCAACGCCGGGCGCATCGTCAACCGGACCTTCGACATCCAGGCACAGAGCCTGCGCCAGCGCACGGTGAACCCGACCTCCGGCGCCATCGATGCCGCCGACCTGTTTCCGCACATCGTGAATCTGCAGGCGATGTACGGCAAGGACACCGACGGCGACGGCACCGTCGACCTCTACGACAACGTGACTCCGCTCGACAACGCCGGATGGCGGCAGGTGCTAGCGCTGCGCATCGCCGTCGTCGCGCGCAGCGTCACCTACCAGAAGGAGGAAGTGACCTTCGCCGAGCCGCAGTGGGACGTCGGCACGACGATCACCGTGGCCGGTGCCGTCGATTGCGACGACAGCAAGTGCATCACGCTGAAGATCGACGCCCTGCCCGACTGGAAGCACTACCGCTACATGGTCTTCGAGGTCGTCGCGCCGCTGCGCAACATGCTGTGGGGAGCCTGAGATGCCGCGTGTTCCTGCTGTCCGAAGGCTGCGCCAGCGCGGTGTCTCGCTGCTGTTCGCGCTGCTGGCGCTGGTCGTCATCTCGCTGGCCGCCGTCTCGCTCGTGCGTTCGGTCGACACCAGCGCGCTGGTGATCGGCAACCTCGGCTTCAAGCAGGACGCCACCGCCGCCGCCGGGCAGGCGGCCGAACAGGCGATCGGCTGGCTGGCGACGAACTCGGGCGAGCCGCTGTACGACGACCAGCCGGGCGACGGCTACTACGCCGCCAGCCTCGACGCGCTGGATGCGACCGGGCAGGGTTCGGCCGACCCGTTGCGTGCGGTCGTCGACTGGACGGGTGACGGCTGCGGCGAATACCCGAGTGGCAGTTTCGACGTGTGCGTCGAACCGTCGGCGGAGATCGTGCTCAACGACGGGGCCAACCGCGCGCGCTACGTCATCACGCGGCTGTGCGCCTCCGAGGGCAACCCCTCGGCGATCGACTGCGCGTTCCCGGTGAACTCGTCGATGAGCACGGGGGGCAACAAGGGCGTCGTCGACTACAAGGTGGGCAAGGCGTCGCTGGTGGTGACGAACGCCCAGTACTACCGCATCGTGGTGCGCGCGGTGAGCGCTCGCGGGACCGTGTCGTTCACCGAAACCATCATTCAACTCTGATGTCGCTGCCGAGGAGATCCGCCATGCTGAATCGATCGCGTCGCAGTCGCGTTGCCCGGGTCGCCGTCGCCGCGGCCGCACTGGCCGTGGGTGGGTGGGCGCAGGCCGCGGCGGACATCGCCGACGTGCCGCTGGGCACCCTGAACGACGGCACGCTGGTGCGCTCGAACCTGATGTTCATACTCGACGACTCGGGGAGCATGGCCTGGGACTACCTGCCGGACAACGCCGACTACAACAACGTGTGCTTCGGCGTCGCCGCGCAGAACCGCATCTTCTACGACCCGACGAAGGTCTACCTGCCGCCGCTCAAGGCCGACGGCACCCCGTTCGCGAACGCCAGCTTCACCGCGGCGCGCGTCGACGGCTACGACAGCAGCAGCTCGACGAAGAACCTGAGCTCCACGTCCAACCTGAACACGCCCTCGATCAACCACGACAACGACAGCAAGACGCCGAACACGCGGTTCTACTGGGCCACGCTCAAGCCGGGGCAGACCCACAGCTGCGGCAACGTGACCCGCTACGACATCAAGATCGGCGGCCTGACCGAAGCCGAGAAGACCAACTACGCCAACTGGTACTCGTACTACCGCACGCGCATCCTCGCGATGCGCGCCGGCATCGGGCGCGCCTTCGCACAGATCGACGCGAGCCGCTTCCGCGTCGGCTTCACGACGATCAACGAAACGGGCGTCAAGAAGGGCTCGCGATTCCTCGACGTCAGCGAGTTCGACATGGGCACGCACAAGGCCGACTTCTTCAGTCGCCTGTACGGGGTCGATCCGAACGGTTGGACGCCGCTGCGCCCGGCATTGACGAAGGCGGGCCTGTACTACGCGAACAAGATCTCCGGCCAGATCGACCCCGTGCAGTACTCGTGCCAGCGCAACTACACCATGCTGTCGACCGACGGCTACTGGAACACCAACTCCGAGACCTCGTCGTACAAGCTCAGGCAGATCGACGGCAGCGCGATCGGCAACCAGGACGGCGGCACCGGCGTGGCACGCCCGCTGCGCGACGAGGCCGGATCGGGCAAGGCCGGCGTGGCCAACACCCTCGCCGACATCGCCTACTACTACTACAAGACCGACCTGCGCTCGCCGGCACTGGGCAATTGCTCGGGTGCCGTGGCCGCGCAGGACGTGTGCGAGGACAACGTGCCCGACGGCATCCTGCGCCCGCCTGCGCTGGCGATGCTCAGCGACAGCGCGAAGCACCAGCACATGACGACGCTGACCATCGGTCTGGGGGTCAACGGGACGCTGGCCTTCGACAAGAACTACGAGAGCCAGACCAGCGGCGCCTTCTACGACATCCGCCAGGGCACCAAGGTCTGGCCGAATCCGATCAGCAACGACGGCGCGGAGCGCATCGACGACCTCTGGCACGCTGCCGTCAACGGCCGCGGCACCTACTACAGCGTCAACGACGCGCAGGAACTCGCCGACAGCCTCGACGCGGCGATGAAGCAGATCGAGGCGCTGCTGGGCAGCGCGTCGGCCGCGGCCACCAGTTCGCTGACGCCTTCGACCGGCGACGACTGGCTGTTCGTTCCGCTGTACCGGACCAAGCTCTGGGACGGCACCGTGCACGCCTACAAGATCAACACCGCCACCGGTGCGAAGACCACCGACACGCCGCTGTGGTCGGCTTCGGACCGCATCGCGGGGCAGGGGGCGCGCAACATCCTGTTCCGCAAGGTGGGTGCCAGCAACAACCTCGAATCGTTCGAGTACGCCAATCTCGCTGCCGCCGACAAGGCCAAGTTCGACGGCCTGTGCGCCGCGGGCAGCGAAAAGCTGTCGCAGTGCGCGTCGCTCAGCGCCACCGCGAAGGCGCTGGTCACCGGGCCCAACGTGGTCGACTACCTGCGCGGTGCGACGACCTACGAGACCGACGCGGCGGTCGAGGACCACCGTCTGTTCCGCAAGCGCGACATGGTGCTCGGCGACATCATCAACGGCGCGCCCGTGTACGTGAAGAAGCCGCCGTTCAAGTATTCGGATGCCGGCTACGGCGCGTTCCGCGACGCGCACGCGTCGCGGCAGGGGGTGCTGTACGTGGCCGCCAACGACGGCATGCTGCACGCGATCAAGGTCAGTGACGACGCCAGCGGCGGCACCGAACTGTGGGCCTACGTGCCGTCGATGGCGATGGCCGGCATGCACGCGCTGGCCGACGTCGAGTACGAATCGAAGCACCGCTTCCTCGTCGACGGCGCGCCGGTCGTCGCCGACGTGTACGACGGCACCAACTGGCGCACGATCCTGGTGGGCGGGCTGGGCAAGGGCGGCAAGGGGTACTACGCCCTCGACATCACGGACCCGCAGGCGCCCAAGTCGCTGTGGGAGTACACCGAGGCCGATCTGGGCCTGACGTTCGGCAATCCGATCGTTACCAAGAACAAGGCGGGGCAGTGGATCGTCGCCTTCTCGTCGGGCTACAACAACACCGGCAAGGGGCACCTGTACGTGGTCAACGCCGTGACCGGCACCTTGATCAAGAAGCTCAGCACGACCGCAGGGTCGGCGGGCGCTCCGAGCAACCTCGGCAAGATCAACGCCTGGGTCGACGACGACAGCGACAACACGTCGACCCATATCTACGGCACGGACATGTTCGGCAACGTGTGGCGCTTCGACTTCGACGACAACTTGCCCGGCAGCGACGCGTTCCTGCTCGCCCAGACGGGGTCGACGCAGCCGATCACGACCAAGCCGATCCTGTCCGAGGTGGTGGTGGGGTCGAACAAGTACGTGGTCGTCTCGGTGGCCACGGGCCGCTACCTCGGGGTCACCGACATCGGCGACGGCAGCCTGCAGACGATCTATTCGTTCAAGGACGATCTGAGCACGACGCCGCTGGGCACGCTGCGCACCAACGTGTCGATGGTCAAGCACACGCTGAAGGCCGACCGCAGCGGGCTGGACAGCCCCGCCGCGGTGAACTGGTCGAGCCAGGCGGGCTGGTACGTGGATCTGGCGCTGTCGAGCGGCGAACGCGTGAACGTCGATTTCGACCAGCAGTTGAACCAGTTGATCGTGGCGAGCAACGTGCCCGAACCGACGGTGTGTACGCCCGGCGGCACGTCGTGGTTGTACTACTTCGACGTCGGCAGCGGCAAGCTGCTGCAGACCTACGCGGGTGACGTGCTGGTCGTCGGCACGACGACGATCGTGGGCTCCACGGGCAAGCTGATCACGCTGGTCCAGGGCGTCGACGGCAGGAACACGCCGAGGTTCGCGCCCGAGCCGCCGCCCGGGACCGTCGGGGTCATGCGCCGCGTGCTCTGGCGCGAACTCGCGAACTGAGCCCCCCCGGAGCGGCCTTCGGCCGCCTCCCCCCGGGGGGCGCCGCCAGCGCACCGGCGCAGCCGGATCCGCGGCGGCCGCCGGGTGGGTGCGGACAACCGAGATCGCGATGCGATCGCCGGGCCGCCCGAAGCCGGCTTGACCCCGGACCCGGCAGGTCCCCTGCAGCGACCGGGAAGCGCGCCGGGCGCATCCCGGCCCGCAGGGCGCTCAGAGGCGGGTGTCGTGACGCGCCGCATCGCTGGCGATGCGCCCGTCGACCATCTCGACGATGCGGTCGCAGCGCGCCGCCAGCCGCGGGTCGTGAGTGACGACGAGGAAGCTCGTGCCGACCTCCTCGTGCATGCGGCGCAGCAGCGCGAACACCTCGTCGGACGACGCGGTGTCGAGGTTGCCGGTGGGTTCGTCGGCCAGCACCAGCGCCGGCTCGAGCACCAGCGCACGCGCCACCGCCACGCGCTGCTGCATGCCGCCCGAGAGTTCGGCCGGGCGCTTGTCCATCGCCGCGGCCAGGCCGACCTCGTCGAGCAGCGCGGCGGCACGCTCGCGCACCGCGCGCCTGACGCGCCCGTCGCGCGCCAGCGCCGGCAGCGTGACGTTCTCCAGCGCGCTGAACGCCGGCAGCAGGTGGTGGAACTGGAACACGAAGCCGATCGTGTCGCGGCGCAGCCGCGTGAGCGCGTCGTCGTCGAGTCCGTCGACCGCCGCACCGGCCAGCGCGTAGCTGCCACCGCTGGCACGTTCGAGCAGCCCGAGGATGTTCAGCAGCGTGCTCTTGCCCGAGCCGCTCGGGCCGATCAGCGCGGCGAACTCGCCGCGCGCCACGTCCAGGTCGATGCCGTGCAGCACCTCGGCTTCGCTGGGCAGGCCCACGTTGTAGCTCTTGCGCACGCCGCGCAGCGCGACGAGCGGGCCCGCGCTGCCGGCGCTCACAGCCGGATCGCCTGCGCCGGGTCCAGCCGCGCGGCGCGCCGCGCCGGCGCGACCGCGGCCAGCACGCCGGCGACGAAGGCGATCGCCGCCACCTGCACGGCCAGCGCCGGCGGCAGCGTGATCGCGAACAGCGGCAGGCCGTCGCTGCCGCGCACGAAGCGCGTGAAGGCCCAGATCATCGCCAGCGCCAGCGCCATCCCGGCGACCGAGCCGACGGCGCCGACGACCGCCCCCTGCACGAGGAACACGCGCATCACCTGGGCGCGCGTCGCGCCCATCGCCCGCAGGATGCCGATCTCGCGCTGCTTCTGCACCACCGACACGACCAGCACGCTGGCGATGCCGAGCACGACGACGACCATCACCACGCCGCGGATCAGCGCGGTGCTCACGCTCTGCGCGTTCAGCGCCGACACCAGCTGCGCGTTGGTCTGCTGCCAGCTCTCGACCTTCAGCGGCCAGCGCCGGCCGAGTTCGTCGGCCAGCGCCTGCGCCGACCAGACGTCGGCCAGCGTCACTTCCAGCCGGGTCGCGCCGCCGGTCAGGTCGAACAGGCTCTGCGCGCTGCGCAGCGGCACGATCACCGTGCGCCGGTTCAGCTCGGTCACGCCGAGGTCGACCAGCGCGGTCAGCCGCAGCGTCTCGGCGCGCGTGCCGGTGGCCAGCGTGATGCGGTCGCCGACGCGCACGCCCAGGTCGTCGGCCAGCGTGCGACCGACGATGGCCTCGCCCGGCCCCAGCCGCAGTGCCCCGGCCACGGTCTTCGCGGCCAGCCCGACGACGCGGTCGTAGCGTGCGATCTCGACGCCGGCCACGTTGACCGAGCGCGTGGCCTCGCCGCGCGACGCCAGTGCCGCGCCACTGACCATCGGCGACACCGCGGCCACACCCGGCTGCGCCTCCAGCGTGTCCAGCAGCGCGGGCCAGTTGGCGATCGTGCGCAGCCGCTGAGCGCGCGCCTGCGTGTCGCCGAACGCCGGCGTGCCGTCGGCCGCGCGTGGCAGCACCGGCGTGACGCGTTCGTCGGCGGGGCTGATCGCCAGGTGCGCCTGCGCGCCCAGCGTCTTGTCCAGCGTGTTGCGCTGCAGGCCGCTGACCAGCGCCGAGATGTACGCCACCACCGCGACCCCGGCGGCCACGCCGAACACGATCAGCAGCGTCTGGAAGCGCCCCTCGCGCAGGAAGCGCAACGCCACGCGCCACTCGAAGCCCAGCCCGAGCCGCATCTCAGCCTTTCACCACCAGCGCACCCAGCCCGCGTCGCATGCGATGCGGCCCCATGCAGCGACCGCCGCGGATCCGGCTCGGCCGGTCCGCTGGCGGTGCCCCCCGGGGGGGAGGCGCCGAAGGCGCTTCGGGGGGGACCATCTCACCGCGACATCGCGCTGCCCATGCCGCCGCCGGCGTTGTCGCGGCTGGTGGCCGCGGCGCGCGGGCGCAGCGCCGCGGCGGCGTCGACGGTGCGTGCGCGCACGCGCGCTCCGGGGGGCAGCGTCGGGTCGAGCAGCACGAGCTCGCCTTCGGCGACGCCGTCGAGCACCTCGGCCTGGTCGAGCGTGCGCAGGCCCAGCGCCACCTCCCGCGCCTCCACGCGGCCGTCGCGCAGCAGGTTGACGCCGGCGCGGTCGGTGCCCGCGCCGGGGCGCAGCGCGCTCAGCGGCAGCACGCGCGCGGCGGCGCGCTCGCCGGTGACCACCTCGACCGACAGCGTCATGTCCTCGCGCAGGAAGTCGGGCGGCGGGCCCTCGGGCAGCAGCGTCACCTCGACGGCGCCACGTGCGGCGTCGACGGCCGGCGCCAGGCGCGCGACTCGCGCGTCGAACGTGCGGGCGGGGTAGGCGTCGGCCAGCACCTGCGCGTGCTGGCCCGGCTGCAGTTGCGCGAGGAAACGCTCGTCGACCGGCGCGACCAGCTCGGTCGGGCCGTCGACGGCCAGCGTCAGCAGCGCGCGCCCGGGTTGCACGATCTGCCCCGGCTCGACCGCGCGCACGATCACGCGGGCCGCGGCCGGCGCGCGCAGCGTGGCCTGCGCCAGCCGCGCCTGCGCGCTGTCGAGCGCGGCGCGCGCCGCGTCGAGCTGCGCCTGCGCCGCCTCGGCCTCGGCGCCGTCGCTGCGCTGCGCCGCGGCCTGCGCACGCGACGCGTCGCGCTGGGCGCGGGCGATGTCGAGTGCGCGTTGCACCTCGTCGAGCCGCGCGCTGCTGATGAAGCCCTGCGCCACCAGCTCGCGGCTGCGCGCCAGCTCGCGCTCGGCCACCGCGAACGTGGCCTCGGCCTGCGCCAGCGCCGCGTCGGCGCCCGGCCGCGACACCTGGCGCTGCGCCGCGAGCCGTGCCTGCGCCTGTGCCTGCGCCGCGCGTGCCTGCGCCAGCGCCGCGCGCAGCTCGTCGTCCTCGAGCTGCAGCAGCGGCGCACCGGCGATCACCGCGTCGCCCTCGTCGACCAGCACCCGCGCGACGCGGCCGGTCAGCGTCGCGCCCACCTCGACGCGCGCCGGCGTCTGCACGCGCGCCGAGAAGAGCAGCGTGCGCTGCAGCGGCTGCGTGCGCACCACGACCGCGTCGACCTCGACCGGGCGGCGCTGCAGCCACACCAGCGCCGCGGCCAGCACCAGCACCGCGAGCAGCGTGATCGCGCGGCGCACGGTGAGGCGGCGCGACGCGAACGCGATGGTCATCGGTGGCGTTCAGGGGTTGAAGAGATCGGGCGCGGCCTTGGGCGCGAGCCCGAGGTGACGGTACGCGGCGTGCGTGGCCACGCGTCCGCGCGGCGTGCGCTGCAGGTAGCCCTGCTGGATGAGGTACGGCTCGATCACGTCCTCGATCGTGCCCGGCTCCTCGCCGATCGCCGCGGCGACGTTGTCCAGCCCCACCGGGCCGCCGTCGAAGCGGTGCACGACGGCCTCCAGCAGCTTGCGGTCCATCAGGTCGAATCCCAGCGGGTCGACGTCGAGCATCGCCAGCGCGGCGTCGGCGATGCCGGTGTCGACGTGCCCGCCGGCGCGCACCTCGGCGTAGTCGCGCACGCGGCGCAGCAGCCGGTTGGCGATGCGCGGCGTGCCGCGGCTGCGGCGTGCGATCTCCATCGCGCCACCGGCGTCGACCGGCACGCCGAGCAGCGATGCCGACCGCGCGACGATGCGCGCGAGCTCGTCGGGGCTGTAGAACTCGAGCCGCGCGACGATGCCGAAGCGGTCGCGCAGCGGGTTGGTCAGCATGCCGGCGCGCGTGGTGGCGCCGACCAGCGTGAACGGCTGCAGGTCGAGCTTGATCGAGCGCGCCGCCGGGCCGTCCCCGATCATGATGTCGATCTGGTAATCCTCCAGCGCGGGATAGAGGATCTCCTCGACGACCGGGCTCAGGCGGTGGATCTCGTCGATGAACAGCACGTCGTGGCGCTCGAGGCCGGTGAGGATCGCCGCCAGGTCCTTGGGCTTCTCCAGCACCGGACCGCTGGTCTGGCGCAGGCTGACGCCCAGTTCGTTCGCGACGATGTGCGCCAGCGTCGTCTTGCCCAGCCCCGGCGGACCGAACAGCAGCACGTGGTCGAGCGCCTCGGCGCGCCGGCGCGCCGCGCCGATGAAGATGTCGAGCTGTTCGCGCGTTTTCGCCTGGCCGACGTAGTCCGCCAGCCCCTTGGGCCGCAGCGCGCGTTCGAACGCCTCCTCGTTGGGCGACGCCGCGGCGCCGCCGACGAGGCGCCGCGGCGGCGCCGCGGCGGCGAAGTCGTCGGTCTGGATGGCCATGGTCGATTATCGCCAGCGCGCCGCGGCGCCCTTGCGGCGGGCCGATAATCGGCGCATGTCGACCCGACCGCGCCGACCGCCGCGATGGCCCGCCTGGCTGGCGCTGCTCGCGGTGTGGTCGCTGGCGCTGCTGCCGACGTTGTCGCAGGCGCTGGCGGCGCGCACCGGCGAACGCGGGTGGATCGAGGTGTGCACCGCGCAGGGTTCGCGCTGGGTGCCGCTGGGCCAGCCGACCCCGTCGATGTCGGGCGACCCGGCTGCGGGCGCGGCGGCGGCCTTCGAGCACTGCCCCTGGTGCGGCACGAACGCACCCGACGCGGCGCTGCCGCCGCCGTCGTCGGCCGGACTCGCGCCGTCGCCCGTCGAGCCCGCGGCCGTCGCCGTGCGGCCGCAGCCGCCCGCGTCGCCGACGTGGCCCGACGCCCGTCCGCGCGCGCCGCCCCGCGTCGCGGCCTGACCTTCGCCCCGTGGCGCGCGCGGTCCGTCCGCGCGCGCCCGTCGGCCCGGCCGACCCGTCGCGCCGGGCGTGTTCACCCGATGACGAGTCCGACATGAACCCTTGCATTCGTACGATCGCCGCCACCGCGCTGTGCGCACTGGCCTTCAGCAGCTTCGCGCAGACCCAGGTGAAGGACCCCTGGGTGCGCGGCACCGTCGCGCAGCAGAAGGCCACCGGCATGTTCGCGCAGATCACCTCCGCCGCCGGCGGCCGGCTGGTCGAGGCGCGCTCGCCGGTGGCCGGCGTGGTCGAGATCCACGAGATGGCGATGGACGGCAACGTGATGCGCATGCGCGCGGTGCCGGGCGTCGACCTGCCCGCCGGACAGCCGGTCGAACTCAAGCCCGGCGGCCACCACGTGATGCTGCTCGACCTGAAGCGCGCGCTGAAGGACGGCGAGGTCGTGCCGGTGACGCTGGTCGTCGAGGGCCGCGACGGCAAGCGCGAGACGCTCGAGGTGCAGGCGCCGGTGCGCCCGCTGGGCATGGCGGGCGGCATGCAGCACCGCCACGGCGCGCAGTAGCGCCTAGCGCGTCAGCGCCTTCAGCGCGAGCTTGATGCCGTCGGCGACGCCGACGTCGGGCGGCAGCGCCTTCAGCGCCGCGCCGGCGTCGCGTTCGCTGTAGCCCAGCGCGACCAGCGCCTGCACGATGTCGGCCTGCGCGTCGGTCACGACGCCGACCGGCGCGGCGAGTTCGGGTCCGAGCTTGCCCTTGAGCTCGAGCAGCAGCCTCTCGGCGGTCTTCTTGCCGATGCCCGGCACCTTGACCAGCCGCGCGCTGCTCTGCGCCGCCACCGCCTGCGCGAGGTCGGCGACGCTGAGCCCCGACAGGATCGCCAGCGCGGTGCGCGGCCCGACGCCGCTGATCTTCACCAGCAGGCGGAACGTGGCGCGTTCCTCGGCGCTGAGGAAGCCGAACAGCACCTGCGCGTCCTCGCGCACGACGAAGTGCGTCAGCAGCGCGACGCGCTCGCCGAGCGCAGGCAGGTGGTAGAAGGTGCTCATCGGCACGTCGACCTCGTAGCCGACGCCGCCCACGTCCACCAGCACGGTGGGCGGGGACTTCTCGAGCAGCGTGCCGGCGAGTCGACCGATCATGGGGCGCGCATTATCGGCGCCCCGGCGGCGTCAGCGGCGGCCGAACAGCCCCAGGCGCTGCGCCTCGAGCGCGGCTTCGGCGCGCGAGCTGACGTTGAGCTTGCGGTAGATCTGCTTGACGTAGTCGGCGATCGTGTGACGCGACAGGTTCAGCTGCTGGCCGATCTCGGGCAGCGTGAAGCCCTTGGCCACGCGCAGCAGCACCTCGTTCTCGCGGTCGGTGAGCTGCACGCGCGGCATCGCCGGCTCCTGCGGGCGCGCCTGCGCGGCGAAGTAGGCGATGACCTTGCGCGCGATCGACGGCGACAGCGGCGGCTCGCCCTGGCTGATGCGTTGCAGCTGCACCTTGATCAGCTCGCGCGCCTGCTCCTTCAGGATGTAGCCGTAGGCGCCGGCCTGCAGTGCCGGGAACAGGTGGTCGTCGTCGTCGTGGATCGACACCACCACCGACTGCGCGTCGGGCTGCTGCTCGCGCAGCGCGGCGATCACGTCGACGCCCGAGCCGTCGGGCAGGCCGAGGTCGATCAGCGCCAGGTCGAAGCCCACCGCCGACACCAGCGACAGCGCCTCGTGCACGCGCGCGGCTTCGGAGACGTCGGCGCCCGGGAACACCTCGAGCAGCAGGTCCTTGAGCCAGGCGCGGATCTGCGGCAGGTCCTCGAGCAGCAGGATGGTCTTCATCGACACAACCCCGGTGGATGCAGTCAGCGGCCATCCTAGCGGCCGATCACGCCGACGCGGCGCCGGACTCGAGCGGAAGCGTGAGGCGAATCACGGTTCCGTAGCCCGGACCCGACTCGACCAGGCACTGACCGCGCATCTGCTTGGCGCGGTGCTTCATGCTCGACATGCCGTGGCCGCGGTCCAGCCGCCCGTCGAGCTCCATCGGGATGCCGCGCCCGTTGTCCTGGATCGTCAGCTGGAAGTCGCCGCCGGCCAGCGCGACGCGCACCGAGCAGCGCGACGCACCGCTGTGCTTGATGATGTTGTTCACCGCCTCGCGCAGGATGCGCGTGGTCTGCACGTACACGCGCGCGGCCAGCGTGTGGCCGGCGTCGTCGACCGGCGACGACCACTCGGCCTCGATGCCGGTCTGCGCCAGCCGCGACACCACCTCGGCGCGCCAGTCGCCGAGCGCGTCGAGCAGCTGCACCGGCTTGCCGGTGAGGCCGCGCACCGACAGGCGCATCTCCTCGAGCGCCTCGCGCGCCAGCGTCGAGATGCGGTCGTTGTCGCTGGTGTGCACGATGGTCAGCAGCTTGGCGCCGAGGTCGTCGTGCAGGTCGGCGGCGATGCGCTTGCGCTCCTGCTGCGTGACCTGCTCGACGCGCAGCTCGGCGAGCTGCTCGTAGTTGCGCTCGATCTGCGCAGTGGCCTCGCGCACGCGTTCCTCGAGCGACTGGCGGTCGGCCTCGATCGACTGCAGGGTGCGCCCGTACTCGCGCATCAGGTGCAGCCCCATCGCGACGAAGGCCACCGGCATCAGCAGGTGCGACAGCCCCAGCCAGCGTGCGTCGATCAGGCGCTGCTGGCCGACCCACTCGATCGACGCCAGCGCGAGCACGCCCAGCAGCAGCGCGCCCATCACCCAGAAGCGGCTGCGCCGCTGCCGCCACGTCGCGTGCAGGTGCAGCGCGATCGCCGCCGCGACCTCGACCATGAACAGCGCGTACCAGGCGCTGGCCACGGGGTGCAGCCGCGTCGAGCCGGCCAGCACCAGCGTCAGCGGCACCAGCGCGCACTGCGCGTACAGCGCGGCGTCGACGGCGCGCCACCTTCGCCCGGCGTAACGCAGCAGGAACTGCACCGCGGCCAGCGTGACGAACGGCATGAACGACACCAGCAGCAGCTCGGTGTCGTAACTGGCCAGCGGCAGGTCGTTGCACCACAGCCGCGCCGTGAACACCGCCCAGCCCACCGCGAGCGCGCCGTAGTACGCGAGGTGGCTGTACACCCGGTTCAGCCCGCCCATGATGACCATGAAGCCACCGAGCAGCAGCAGCACCGCGCTGGCCATCTGCGGCAGGGTCACGTTCAGCGCGTGCGCGCGCGCGTGCATCGGCGCCAGCTCGGCGTGGCGGCCGATCACCAGCGCCGACAGCGCGCCGGCGCGCTGGCGCGACGCGACCTGGTGCAGCGGGTCGCCGACCACCTTGATGTCGATCGTGTTGCTGCCCGCGCGCAGCAGCGCCGCCGGCAGCGTGACCAGCTGCGGGAACTGGCAGTTGCGCGTCACCGGCTCGTCGAGGCGCCCGGCGACGTGCACGCGCCGGCCGTTGAGCTGCACCTCGAGCGTCGAGCACACGCGCTCGATGTACAGCGCGAACAGGTCGCCGCTGAACTCGACGCCGTGGGCGTCGAAGGCCACGCGGTACCAGACCGGCCCCCCGGCGCCGGGACGCGAGCGCGACCACTCGTCGGGCAGCTCCACGAGCCGCGTCGGCGCGTCGACCGGGAACACGGCCGCGTCGCCGGCGGCGGCGAGCGCGACGCGCAGCTCGAGGTGGCCCTGCGCACGCACGCTGCCGGCGAACAGCCAGGCCAGCGTCAACCCCACCAGCAGCGCGATCGTGCCCGCGGCCCGCCGCGCGTGCCGCGGGGCGCCGGCCGGGCGGTGCAGGAGCGGGGCGGTCATCGCCGCGGCATTGTGCAGGAGGGCTCGCGCACGCCGGGACGACCGTCCCGTCACCGCGTGACATCCTCCCCGAGGCAGGACGCGCCGCCTGCGCGCGGCCGCGCGGCGGCGCTCGTGCGGCCCGCGCCGGGGCGCGGCGCGACAATGTCGACGCCGCGGCCCGCGGCGCGACCCGAGATCCCGACGCCCATGCCGATCGCCACGCTGCGCCACGCCTTCGTGCCGCCCGACAACACCCGCCTGGCGCACCTGTGCGGCGCGCTCGACGAACACCTGCGCGTCGTCGAGCAGGCCAGCGGCGTGCGCATCGCGCGCCGCGGCGAGGCCTTCACGCTGCGCGGCGAGCGCGCGCGCGCCGAGCGCGTGCTCGCGCTGCTCGAGTCGCTGTACGAACGCGCGCGCCGACCGATCGGCGCCGAGGCGCTGCAACTGGCGCTGGTCGACGCGCTGGGCGCGGCGTCGCCGGTGGCGGGCGACGCACCCGGCGCGGGCATCGTGCTGCACACCCGCCGTGCCGACCTGGCCGGACGCACGCCGAACCAGACGCAGTACCTGCAGCACATCCTCGGTCACGACCTGACTTTCGGCATCGGGCCGGCGGGTACCGGCAAGACCTTCCTCGCGGTCGCCTGCGCCGTCGATGCGCTCGAGCGCAGCCAGGTGCAGCGCATCGTGCTGACGCGGCCCGCCGTCGAGGCCGGCGAGCGGCTGGGCTTCCTGCCCGGCGACCTGACGCAGAAGGTCGACCCCTACCTGCGCCCGCTGTACGACGCGCTGTACGACCTGATGGGCTTCGACCGGGTGACCAAGGCGTTCGAGCGCGCGACGCTGGAGATCGCGCCGCTGGCGTTCATGCGCGGGCGCACGCTGAACCACGCCTTCGTGATCCTCGACGAGGCGCAGAACACGACGCCCGAGCAGATGAAGATGTTCCTCACGCGCATCGGCTTCGGCGCGAAGGCGGTGGTCACCGGCGACGTGAGCCAGATCGACCTGCCGCGCGGCGCGGCCAGCGGGCTGGTGCAGGCCGAGCGCATCCTGCGCCGGGTCAAGGGCATCGCCTTCACCCGCTTCACCGCCGCCGACGTCGTGCGCCACCCGCTGGTGGCGCGCATCGTCGAGGCCTACGACGCCGACCGCGCGCGGCAGGACCGCGCCGACGCGGCGGAGCGCAAGCCGTGAAGCCCGCGCCGCCGGCGCTCGCGCTGTCGCTGCAGTTCGCCGACCCGCGCCACCGCACGCTGCTGCCGCGCCACCGCGTCGCGCGCTGGCTGCGCGCCGCGCTCGAACGCCCGGCCGAGCTGGCGGTGCGCATCGTCGACGAGGCCGAGGGTCGGCGGCTGAACCGCGAGTTCCGCGGCAAGGACTACGCGACCAACGTGCTGACCTTCGACTACGCGCGCGAGCCGCAGGTCGTCGCCGACCTGGTGCTGTGCGCTGCGGTCGTCGAGCGCGAGGCGCGCGCACTCGGCCTCGCGCCGGCCGACCACTACGCGCACCTGCTGGTGCACGGGGCACTGCACGCGCAGGGCTGGGACCACGAGCGCGACGCCGACGCGGCGGCGATGGAGTCGCGCGAACGCGCGATCCTGCACGCACTCGGGCTGCACGACCCGTACGCCGGCTGACCCCGGTCGCGGGCGGCGCCGTCAGCCGCGCGGCGCGCCGGCCGCGGAGGTGCGCGCCGGCCACAGCACTGAGGCGATCGCGGCGACCATCAGCGCCGCCGCAGCCGCGTCCTGCCAGTGCAGCGCCTCGCCGAGCGCGAGCGCGCCGCCGACGGTGCCGAGCACCGGGATCATCATCACCGACAGCGTCGACGCGATCGGCGGCAGCGAGCGCGCGAGCACGAGCCACGCCACCTGCGCGAAGCCGAACACCAGCAGCGCATTGAACGCGATCGCCGCGCGCGCCGGCGCGTTCGGCCAGTGCCACTGGGCGCGCTCGAACAGCGCCGCCGCGGCGCACACGGCGACGGCGGTGGCCAGCGTCATCCAGAACGACAGCGTCAGCGTCGGCAGCGGGATCGTCGTGGCGCGCAGCTGGCGCGTGCCCAGCGCCCACACCGCGGCGGCCAGCAGCATCGCCGACGCGGCCACCGGCGCGCCGGCGACGCGCGCGAACTCGTGCCACAGCAGCAGCACCACGCCGAGCGCCGCGGCGGCGACGCCCAGCGCCTGGCGCGCGCGCAGCCGGTCGCCGAACACCAGCAGGCCCCACAGCGCCGAGAACACCGGCATCGTGTAGCCGAGGATCGCCGCGCGGCCCGAGCTCAGGTGCGGGATCGCGAGCACCACGACCAGGTGCCAGACGAACATGTTGGTCACCGTCAGCAGCGCCAGCTCGCGCCAGTGCGCGCGCGGCACCGCGAACGGCAGCTTCTGCAGCCACAGCGCGGCGGCCAGCAGCGGCAGGCCCAGCACCATCGAGATCGCGCGAAACGTCAGCGGCGGGTAGTGCGTGACGCCGAGCTTCATCACCGGCCAGTTGATGCCCCACGCGAGCGTCAGGCCGACGAGCAGCGCCAGCTGGCGCGGTGCCAGCGTCATCGCGTGCTGCCGCCCAGGTAGCGCTTGCGCCAGAAGAACGCGACCAGCCCCGCGCCGACCACGACCATCGTCCAGAAGGCGAGCCAGAAGCCCTCGGCCGAGTGGATCAGCGGCAGGAAGTCGAAGTTCATGCCGAAGAAGCCGGTGATCAGGTTCAGCGGCAGGAAGATCGCGGTGAGCACGGTCAGCGTGCGCATGATGTTGTTGGTGCGGTGGCCCAGCGCCGAGAAGTGCATCTGCACCGCGGTCTCGATCGACTGCTCGAGGCGGCGCACGTGGCCGAGCACGCGCTCGACATGCTCGAGCACGTCGCGCGAACGCAGGCGCAGCAGTTCGCGTTCGCGCTGCGCGGCCTTGTCGGCTTCGGTCGGCCACTCGTCGAGCGCGTCGATCCACTCCTGCACCGCGCTGCGCTGGTCCTCGCAGGTGTCCTCGAGCAGGTGCAGGCGGTTGCGCGCCTCGAGCAGCAGCGCCCAGTCGTCGAAGTGGCTGCGCGGGTTGAGCAGTTCGAGCTGCAGTTCGCCGAGCTGGCGCGCCAGCAGCCGGCGCAGCTCGAGGTAGCTGTCGACCATGTGGTTGACCATGCGCAGCATCAGGTCGGCGGGGCCGGCGGGCAGCCGCGCCGCCGCGCCCTGGCCACGCTGTGCGAGCCGCGCGGCGAAGAAGTCGCGCACCGCGCAGTCGGCCGGGTGCACCGTGACGAGCACGCGGTCGAACACCGCGAACCCGACCGGGCTGGTGTCGATTGCCTCGAGCGCCTGCCGCGTCGCGCTGCGCACCGCCTGCCGGCCGTCGCCGGGCACTGCCGAGCCGGGCGCCGCGGCGAGCCGGCGGAACACCAGCAGGTCGTAGTCGAACGTGGT
This sequence comes from Azohydromonas sp., assembly GCF_035325925.1. NCBI lineage: Bacteria > Pseudomonadati > Pseudomonadota > Betaproteobacteria > Burkholderiales > Sphaerotilaceae > Azohydromonas > Azohydromonas sp. Next base: position 27,228 of record NZ_DAOKZA010000005.1, read on the forward strand.
GTCGAAGTGGCTCGGCAGCTGGTTGTTCAGCAGGTCCGACACGTGCAGGTCGACCAGCGTCGCACCGGTCCACCGCTGCAGGCGCGACTGCACCTCGGCGGCGCGCACCTCGAACTCGCGCCGCGCGCTGCCGATCCAGACGAAGCCGGCCGCGGGCAGCGTCTCGGGCAGCGCGTCGAGCTCGGTGAACTGGTCGGACGTGACGTGGAAGACGCGCATCAGCCCTGGCGCAGCCGCTTCGCGGCGTCGAGCGCGAAGTAGGTGAGCACGCCGTCGGCGCCGGCGCGCCGGAAGGCCAGCAGCGACTCCATCATCACCGCGTCGTGGTCGAGCCAGCCGTGGGCCGCAGCGGCCTTGAGCATGCTGTACTCGCCGCTGACCTGGTAGGCGAAGGTCGGCATGCGGAACGTGTCCTTCACCCGGCGCACGATGTCCAGGTACGGCATGCCGGGCTTGACCATCACCATGTCGGCGCCCTCGGCGATGTCGAGCGCGACCTCGCGCAGCGCCTCGTCGGTGTTGCCCGGGTCCATCTGGTAGACCTTCTTGTCGCTCCTGCCGAGGTTGCCCTTGCTGCCCACGGCGTCGCGGAACGGCCCGTAAAACGCGCTCGCGTACTTCGCGCTGTAGGCCATGATGCGCGTGTGCACGAGACCGGCGGCCTCGAGCGCGCCGCGGATCGCGCCGATGCGCCCGTCCATCATGTCGCTGGGCGCGACGATGTCGACGCCGGCCTGCGCCTGCACCCTGGCCTGCTGCGTCAGCACCGCCACCGTCTCGTCGTTGAGGATGTAGCCGCTGTCGTCGATCAGGCCGTCCTGGCCGTGCGTCGTGAACGGGTCGAGCGCGACGTCGGTGAGCAGGTCGAGTTCGGGGAAGCGCGCCTTCAGCGCCGCCGCCGCGCGCGGCACGAGGCCGTCGGGGTTCAGCGCCTCGCGCCCGTCGGGCGTCTTCAGCGCCGGGTCGATGACCGGAAACAGCGCCATCACCGGCACGCCCAGCGCGACGCACTGCTCGGCCACGGCGAACAGGCGGTTGACGCTCAGCCGCTGCACGCCGGGCATGCTCGGCACGTCCTCGACGCGGTTCGCGCCGTCGAGCACGAACACCGGCAGGATCAGGTCCTCGGGTGCGAGGCGGTGCTCGCGCACCAGCGCACGGATCGCGGCGTCGCGGCGCAGGCGGCGTGGGCGGCTGGTGGGGAACGGGGGCAGCAGGCTGTTCACGGGGGCGACCTCGGCACGGTGGTGGCGGGGCAGGCCGGGGTGCTGCGCAAGCGTCGCACCGACCCGGCCGCGGCGCCTTCGGGGCCGGCTCTCGCGCGCGGTCGGCAACTGCTTGCGGTCGACGCCAGCCTGCGGTGGACTGTGCGGCCGATGATAGCCGCACCGCCTGCGTCGCCGTGCCGTCGAGGGCGGCCCACCATAATGACGCGATGAGTTCCGGCTACCTGTGGGTCAAGGCGTTCCACGTCGTGTTCGTCGCGAGCTGGTTCGCGGGGCTGTTCTACCTGCCGCGGCTGTTCGTCAACCTGGCGATGGTCGCACCCGACAGCCACGCCGAGCGCGAGCGCCTGCTGCTGATGGCGCGCAAGCTGTATCGCTTCTCGACCCTGCTGATGCTGCCGGCCGTCGCGCTGGGACTGGTGCTGTGGCTGCATTACGGCATCGGCCTCGGTGCCGGCAGCGGGTGGATGCACGCCAAGCTCGCGGGCGTGGTGGCGGTGCTCGGCTACCACCACTGGTGCCGGCGGCTGCTGGGCGACTTCGAGCGGCTCGCCAACCGGCGCAGCCATCGCTGGTACCGCGTCTTCAACGAGGTCACGGTGTTGCTGTTCACGGCGATCGTCGTGCTGGTCGTCGTCAAGCCGTTTTGAAGTGTCCCCGCCACGGTCACCGCGTTCGCCGCCCGACGAAGACGCCGTCGGCACCTTCCCGGCCGCCGCGCAGCGTCGGGCGCGGGCATGACGCGGCCGCGCAGTTCGGCCACGCTGCTCGCCGCGGCGTTCGCTGGCGTCGTCGCTTACGCCAGCCTGTTCCCGTTCGCCGGCTGGCGCGTGCCCAGCGGCGGCGGCTGGGGCTGGTGGCGGCTGCCGTGGCCGGCGTGGTTCCCGCAGTTCGACATCACCGCGAACCTGCTCGGCTACCTGCCGCTGGGCGCGCTGGTCTACGTCGCCGCGGTGCGCACCGGCCGCCGCGTGGCCACCGCGTTCGCCGCCGCGCTGCTCTGTGCCGCGGCACTGTCGTACACGCTCGAGGTGCTGCAGCAGTTCCTGCCGGCGCGCGTGCCCTCGTCGCTGGACCTGCTGCTCAACGTCGTCGGCGCGCTGGCCGGCGCGCTGCTCGGTGCGCTGGCGCACGCGCTCGGCGCGCTCGAGCGCTGGCAGGTCTGGCGCGATCGCTGGTTCGTGCGTCACAGTGCCGCGGCGATCGCGCTGCTGCTGCTGTGGCCGCTGGGCTTGCTGTTCCCGACGCCGGTGCCGCTGGGCATGGGGCAGGTGTGGGACGAGGCGCGCGGCTGGGCGCTGGCCGCGCTGGACGGCACGCCTTGGGCCGATGCTGTACACGACTTGCTGGCGCTGCCGGCCGGCGTCGCCGGGCGCCCGACGCCGCTCGTCGAGGCGGTGGCAGTGGCGCTGGGGCTGCTGGCGCCGTGCCTGATCGCGTTCACGGTGAGCCCGCCGGGCTGGCGTCGGCTGGCGTTGGCGCTGGGCGCCGCGGCGGTGGCGGTCGGGACGATGACACTGGCCACCGCGCTGAACTTCGGGCCCGAGAATGCGCTGGCGTGGTGGACGCCGGCCGCCGGGCCGGGCCTGGCGGCCGGACTGCTCGGCGCGTTGCTGTGCATGCCGGCGGGTCGGCGGCTGGCCGCGGGCATCGCGCTGGTGGCGCTCACCGGGCTGGTCGCGGTGGTCGCGATGGCCCCCACCGACGCCTACTACGCGCACAGCCTGCAGGACTGGCAGCAGGGGCGCTTCATCCGTTTCCACGGGCTGGCGCAGTGGATCGGCTGGGTCTGGCCGTACGCGGCGCTGGCGTGGCTGCTCACGCGGCTGGCGCGCCGCGACGAGCCGGCGTGAGCCCGCTGCCTACAATCCCGCCGATGAGCTACTACGCGCGCCACATCTTCTTCTGCCTGAACCAGCGCGACGGCGGCGAGGCCTGCTGTGCGCAGCACGACGCGCAGGGCGCGTTCGATCACTGCAAGTCGCGCGTCAAGGCCGCCGGACTGATGGGGCCGGGTCGGGTGCGTGTCAACAAGGCCGGTTGCCTGGACCGCTGCGCCGGCGGGCCGGTGGCGGTGGTCTACCCCGAGGCGGTGTGGTACCACTACGTCGACCGGGACGACATCGACGAGATCGTCGAGTCGCACCTGAAGAACGGGCGTGTCGTCGAGCGGCTGGTGCTGCCGCCCGACGTCGGGCGCTGAGCGGCCGGCTCGGCCTTCGCCGCGACAAGCCCGTGAACGTGCACACGCAGCGGCACCTGGTGGCCGGGCCCGCCGGCGCCCTCGAGTGCGGCGTCGACGCGCCTGCCGGCGCGCCGCGTGGCGTCGCGGTGCTGTGCCACCCGCACCCGCTGCACGGTGGCACGATGGACAACAAGGTCGTGCAGACGCTGGCACGCGCGCTGCTGCAGGTCGGTTGGCGCACGGTGCGCTTCAACTTCCGTGGCATCGGCGCGTCGCAGGGTGGGTGGGACGGTGGCCGCGGCGAAGTCGACGACGCGCTCGCGGTGGTCGCCGCGCACCGCGACGCCACGATGCCGCTGGTGCTCGGCGGCTTCTCTTTCGGCGGCTATGTCGCCTCGCAGGCGGCGGCGCGGCTCGACCCGCCGGCACAACGCCTGCTGCTGGTCGCTCCGGCGACGGGGAACTTCGACGTCGCCGCGGTACCCGAAGACACGCTGGTGATCCACGGCGAAGCCGACGACGTCGTGCCGCTGGCGGCCACGCTCGACTGGGCGCGGCCGCAGTCGCTGCCGGTGGTCGTGGTGCCCGGCGTCGGCCACTTCTTCCACGGTCGGCTGCCGCTGCTCAAGTCGATCGTCGTTCGCGCCTTGGCCGCCTGAGCAACGTCGCGCGTGCGGACCCTGCGCGCGCGTCCCGCCGACCTCCTCCACTTTCTGTCGTCTCTGCCTTCCGACCGGCTCCGCTCTCGATGAATCGATTCCTCCGCTCCCTGCTCGCCCTGTTCGTGATCGCCGCTGCCGCGCTGCCGGCGTCGGCGCAGCCGCTGCCGCCGCCCGAGGTCGCGGCACGCCACTACCTGCTGCTCGACCTGACCACCGGCCAGACGCTGGCCGAGCGCGACGCCGACGCGCCGGCCGACCCGGCGTCGCTGACCAAGCTGATGACCGCCTACATCGTGTTCGGCGCGCTGCGCGAGGGTCGGCTGACGCTCGAGCAGACGCTGCCGGTCAGCCAGCGCGCCTGGGACGAGCGCAAGGGCGACCCGTCGCTGATGTTCATCAACACCACGATGACGCCCAAGGTCGACGAGTTGCTGCACGGCATGATCGTGCAGTCGGGCAACGACGCGACGGTGGCGCTGGCCGAGGGGGTGGCCGGCACGGTGGAGAACTTCGTCGCGATGATGAACCGCCAGGCGCAGGCCTGGGGGCTGAAGAACACCGAGTTCCGCAACGTCACCGGCATGAGCGAGCCGGGTCACCGCAGCAGCGCGCGCGACATCGCGACGATCGCCTCGCGCATCATCGCCGACTTCCCGCAGTACTACCGCTACTACTCGGTCAAGGAGTACACCTACAACCGCATCCGGCAGGACAACCGCAACCTGCTGCTGCGCCGCGACCCCACCGTCGACGGCATGAAGACCGGCTACACCGCCGCGGCCGGCTACTGCCTGGTGGCCAGTGCGGTGCGCGAGTTCCCGAACCTCGGCCCCGGCGGCAACACGCCGGGCAAGCGCCGGCTGCTCAGCGTCGTGCTGGGCACCGACAGCCGCGAGGCGCGCGCCAACGAGAGCCAGAAGCTGCTCAACTGGGGCTTCGCCGCGTTCGACGCGATCAAGCTTTTCGACGGCGGCAAGGCCATCGCCAGCCCCGAGGTCTGGAAGGGCACGAAGCGCCAGGCGGCGCTGGGGGTGGCCAGCGACGTGGTGCTCGCGGTGCCGCGTGGCGAGGCCGACCGGCTGCAGACGCGGCTCGAGCGCACCGACCCGCTGGTCGCGCCGCTGGCGCAGGGTCAGCGCGTGGGCACGGTGAAGATCACGACGCGCGCCGGCGCGCCGGTTGGCGAGGTGCCGCTGGTGGTGCTCGAGGCGGTGCCCGAGGCGGGTGTGTTCGGCCGCGCCTGGGATGCGCTGCGGCTGTGGATCCGTTAAGCTGACCGACCCGCGAAAGGCCCGCGATGACCGCCCTGCCCGACACCCCGTGTTTCCTCAACGGCGAGTACACGCGCCTGTGCGACGCCAAGGTCAGCGTGCTCGACCGTGGTTTCATCTTCGGCGACGGCGTCTACGAGGTGATCCCGGTGTACGCGCGCCGGCTGTTCCGTTTCGACGACCATGTCGCGCGGCTCGGGCGCAGCCTGGCCAAGGTGCGCATCGCCGCGCCGGCCACGCGCGAGCAGTGGTTTGACCGCGCGCGCGCGCTGGTCGCGGCGCTGCACGCGCACAGCGGCGCCGAAGACCAGCTGGTGTACATCCAGGTCACGCGCGGGGTCGCGCCGCGTGACCACGTGATGCCGCCGGACATCGAGCCGACCGTGTTCATGATGGCCAACCCGATGAAGCCGCCCACCGCCGAGCAGCGCCACCACGGCGTGGCGTGCACGACGGCGGCCGACTTCCGCTGGCAGCGCGGCGACATCAAGAGCACCAGCCTGCTCGGCGCGGTGCTGGCGCGCCAGCTGTCGGCCGACCACGGCGCGGTCGAGACGATCCTGTTCCGCGACGGCTGGCTGACCGAGGCGTCGGCGAGCAACGTGTGGATCGTGCACGAGGGCGCGCTGCTCGGCCCGCCGAAGAGCGAGCAGGTGCTCGAGGGCATCCGCGTCGAGCTGCTGCGCGAACTGTGCGAGGAGGAGGGCATCGCGTACAACCTGCGCCCGATCTCCGAGGCCGACGTGCGCGCCGCCGACGAGGTGCTGCTGAGCTCGGCCACCAAGGAGGTGCTGCCGGTGACCAAGATCGACGGTGAGCCGGTCGGCCACGGTGCGCTGCGCGGCAAGCCCGGCCCGGTGTACGCACGGCTGCACGAGGCCTACCAGCGCGCGAAGCGCGAACAGTCGATCTGATGCACCACCCCGCAGCGCCTTCGGCGCCTCCCCCTCGAGGGGGCACCGCCAGCGGACCGTCGAAGCCGGATCCGCTGGCGGCCGCTCGATGGGCTTGCGCTCCAGCGGCGCAGGTGCTGCCGCGCAACCCGTAGGGCTGTACTGAGTCTGCAGCCGATGCGCGACATTCCGTCCGAGCAGAGCCTGATCGAGTACCCGAGCGCGTTCCCGATCAAGGTGATGGGCGCGCACGTCGACGGTTTCCGCGCGGCGATCGTGCAGGTGGTGCAGCGTTTCGACCCCGGCTTCGACCCGGCCTCGGTCGAGGAGCGGCCGAGCCGCAGCGGCAACTACCTGGGGCTGACGGTGACCGTCACGGCGACCAGCCGCGAGCAGCTCGACGAGCTGTACCGCACGCTGAGCGCGCACCCGATGGTCAAGGTCGTGCTCTGAAGCCCGCCGGCCGGGGCTTGAAGCCCGGCCGGACGCCCCCATGTCCGGCCCCGACGGCGCGAGGGCGCCGCTTTTCCACGAATCCGACGCGAACGACGATGAGCGAGAAGCAAACCCTGTCCTTCCAGGCCGAGGTCAAGCAGATCCTGCACCTGGTCACGCATTCGCTGTACTCGAACAAGGAGATCTTCCTGCGCGAGCTGGTCTCCAACGCCAGCGACGCCTGCGACAAGCTGCGCTTCGAGGCGCTCGACGCGCCCGGGCTGTACGAGGACGCGCCGAACCTCGAGATCCGCGTCTTCTTCGACCCCGACGCGAAGACGGTGACGATCCGCGACAACGGCATCGGCATGAGCGCCGAGGAGGCCGTGCAGCACCTGGGCACGATCGCCAAGAGCGGCACGCGCGAGTTCCTGTCGAAGCTCGAAGGCGAGCAGAAGAAGGACGCCAACCTGATCGGCCAGTTCGGCGTGGGCTTCTACTCGGGCTTCATCGTCGCCGACCGCATCACCGTCGAGTCGCGCCGCGCCGGCCTCAAGCCCGAGGAAGGCGTGCGCTGGACCAGCGACGGCAGCGGCGAATTCGACGTCGAGCCGATCACGCGCGAGCAGCGGGGCACCGACGTGATCCTGCACCTGCGCGACGGCGAGGAGGAGTTCGCGAAGACCTGGAAGCTCAAGTCGATCATCGCCAAGTACTCCGACCACATCTCGCTGCCGATCCTGATGCGCAAGGAGGCGTGGGACGAGGAGAAGAAGGAATACGCGCTGTCCGACGAGTGGGAGACGGTCAACAAGGCCGCGGCGCTGTGGACCCGGCCCAAGAGCGAGATCACCGACGCGCAGTACGTCGAGTTCTACAAGCAGATCAGCTACGACAGCGAAGCGCCGCTGGCGTACACGCACAATCGCGTCGAGGGGCGCACCGAATACACGCAGCTGCTGTACATCCCGGCCAAGGCGCCGTTCGACCTGTGGAACCGCGACAAGCACGCCGGCGTGAAGCTGTACGTCAAGCGCGTGTTCATCATGGACGACGCGCAGGCGCTGATGCCGGTGTACTTGCGCTTCGTCAAGGGCGTCGTCGACTCGGCGGACCTGCCGCTGAACGTCAGCCGCGAACTGCTGCAGGAAAGCCGCGACGTGAAGGCGATCCGCGAGGGCTGCACGAAGCGCGTGCTCGGCATGCTCGAGGGCCTGGCCGACAGCGACGACGCCGGCGAGCGCGAGAAGTACCTGAAGTTCTGGCGCGAGTTCGGTGCCGTGCTGAAGGAGGGCGTCGGCGAGGACCACGCCAACCAGGAGCGCCTGGCCAAGCTGCTGCGCTTCGCGTCGACGCACGCCGACGAGGGCGTGAGCTTCGCTGACTACGTCGCGCGCATGAAGGACGGCCAGGAGGCGATCTACTACGTCACCGCCGACAGCCTGGGTGCCGCGAAGGCCAGCCCGCAGCTCGAGGTGTTCCGCAAGAAGGGCATCGAGGTGCTGCTGCTCGTCGACCGCGTCGACGAGTGGATGCTCGCGCACCTTTACGAGTTCGACGGCAAGCCGCTGCAAAGCGTCGCCAAGGGCGCGGTCGACCTCGGCAAGCTGCAGGACGAGGCGGAGAAGAAGCACGCCGAGGAGGTGGCGGAGGCGTTCAAGCCGGTGCTGGAGCGGCTGAAGACGGCGCTGAAGGAGCGCGCCAAGGACGTGCGCGTGACGACGCGGCTGGTCGAGTCGCCGGCGTGCATCGTCGTCGACGAAGGCGACATGAGTGCGCACCTGGCGCGCCTGCTCAAGCAGGCCGGTCAGAACGCGCCGAGGTCGCAACCGATCCTCGAGGTCAACCCCGAGCACCCGCTGGTCAGGCGGCTCGACACCGACGAGCGTTTCGACGACCTGGCGCAGATCCTGTTCGACCAAGCCTGGCTCGCCGAAGGCGGGCAGCTCGAGGACCCTGCCGCCTACGTGCAGCGCGTGACGCGGCTGCTCAGCGCCTGACACCGCGCGCCGTCGCCCTCGAGTCGTCGCCGGGCCGCCACGGGGCGGCTTGACCCCCGGGGGGAGCCCGCCCCGGGTGGGCGCTCAGCCGGACATCAGCTCGACCTGCTCGCGCAGCTGCGTCGCTTGCTGGCTCCAGTACGCCGGTGTGCCGAACCAGGGAAACGCCACCGGAAACGCCGGGTCGCTCCAGCGGCGCGCGATCCACGCGCTGTGGTGCAGCATGCGCAGCGTGCGCAACGGCTCGATCAGCGCCAGTTCGCGGTCGTCGAACGGCATGAACACGCGGTAGCCGTCGAGCAGCGCGGCCCAGGCGGCCGTGCGCTGCGGGCCCTCGGGCTCGAGCATCCACAGGTCCTGCACCGCCGGGCCGTTGCAGGCGTCGTCGAGGTCGACGACGTGCGGACCTTCGTCGCGCCACAGGATGTTGCCGAGGTGGCAGTCGCCGTGCAGCCGCAGCACGCGCAGGCCGCTCAGGCGTGCGAAGGCGGCGTGCACCAGCGCCAGCGCGGCGTCGGCCGCGGCGCGCCAGGCGCCCAGCTCGGCGGGCGTCACGACGTCGTGGTCGACCAGCCACTGCCGCGACGCGTCTCCCCAGGAGGCGACGTCGAGGCTGCGCCGGTGCGCGAAGCGCTGCCGCGCGCCGACCGCGTGCAGGCGCCCGATGAAGCGGCCCAGCCAGGCGGCGACGGCGGGGTCGTCGAGTTCGGGGGAGCGCCCGGCGTGGCGCGGGCTGACGCTGAAGCGGAAACCGCTGGCGAGGTCGGCGGCGAGCGTCGCCGGCGTGCCGGCCAGCATGCAGCCGCCCGCCGACGACGGCGTGGTCCGCAGCGCGAGCGGTGCCACCACCGGCACGTCGTGGGCTGCGAGCTCGAGCGCGAAGGCGTGCTCCTCGAGGATCTGCGCGTCGCTCCAGCGGTGCGGACGGTAGAACTTGGCGACCACCGCCGTGCCGTCGTCGAGGAAGACCTGGAACACCCGGTTCTCGTACGAGTTGAGCTGCAGCAGCCGGCCGTCCGGGTGCAGCCCGGCGCCGGCCAGCGCGTCGAGCACGGCGTCGGGGGTCAGCGCGGCGTAGCCGTCGACCGCCGCGGCAGGGCGCGACACGTTCAGCGGCCGCCCGATGCGCCGAGCTGTGGTGGCTCGTCGTCGGCGTCGCCGCCTTCGTCGCGACGGCGCTCGGGCCACGGTGCAGGCCACGCCGTGTCCAGCGGCGCACGCGGGCGTTCATCGTCGGCGCCGTTGGCGCGGCGCACCGCCGGCGGCGCAGGTGGTGGCGAGTAGGGGCTGAACTCGCTCGGGAAGCTGGCGTCGTTGCGGGTCTCGAGGCCGAAGAACGAGTCGTGGAAGAAGCCCGAGTCCTGCCACAGCGTGGCGCGGCGGCGCCGGCGCGCACCGGCGGCGGGTGCCGCGCCCAGCGCGTCGCGCGCCGGCTCGGCGATCGGCGCCGCGGCGTGCATGGTGACCGCGGCGGCGCTGACCTGCGGGCTGCGCGCCGGCGCGCCGGCCTGCGGCACGAGCAGTTGCAGTTCGTGCACCGTGGGCAGGTGGTCCAGCGGGCAGCGCAGGTAGCGGATGCGGCAGGCGCCGAGCACCGACTGCTTGATCAGCAGCGTGCGCCGCGAGCCGCTGCGGTCGTGGTCGAAGTCGATCGCGGCGAGCACGCGGCCGTTGGCGCTGCAGATCGCGAAGGTGACATGCGTCGAGCCGAGCAGCTCGTACCAGTAGCGCACGTCCTGTGGGTCGGCCGGCTGGCAGAACCGCACCAGCGGCAGCTTGGCGAGCACGATGTGGTGCGGCAGCGCCTCGCGCAGCTGGCGGTACAGGCGCCGCTCCTCGGTGTTGAACACCGGACGGGGCGTGAGCGCCCATTCGGTGGGCAGCGGCTTGGGGCGCGCGCTGCGGCGCGAACGCCACCACAGGCCGGCGGCGATTCCCATGGCGACCAGCGTCAGGGTCGCGAGCGCAAGCAGCCAGGGCAATGTCGTCGAGGTCATGCAGCCGTGTCGGGTCGTGTCGCGGGGGCGCCACGACCGCCGGCGCAGTTCCGCACTGAAACCGCGCGCATGTTACCGCCGGTCACAACCCCGGGCAGCCCCGCAACCGTGCGGTTTCGCCGCATCGGCCCGACGGGTCAGTCCATGGCCGTGTGCCCGCTCTGGCCCCGAACCCCCGCCTTGACGTCGGCGATCGCGTCGAGCAGTCCGTCGATGCGCCGTGCCTGGGCCTTGATGCGGTAGTCGATCTCGGCAGCGCCGTCCTCGACGATCTCGCTGACGTGCGACGCCATGTCGTGCGGCGGCAGCTTGAGCACGGCCTGCGAGTCGGTGCCGGCGCGATCGATCGTCGCGCCCGCCTTGCGCGCGATGCGCAGCATGGCCGTGTTCTCGCTGAGCGCATGGATGATCATCGTGTCGACGCCGCGGTTGCGCGCGTGCAGCACCGCGTGGTCGAACAGCCGCGCGCCGTAGCCGCGCCCACGCGCCTTCGGCAGCACCGAGACGCCGAACTCGGCGCTGTGCGCCTCGCCGGCGTGCGCCAGGTGCGCCATCGCGATCAGCTCGAGGCGGCGGTTGAAGATCCCGAACACCTCGTCGCGGGCGAAGTCGATGCCGTCGACGTAGCGCCCGATCTGGCTGTCGGTGGCGGGGTGACCGAAGCGCAGGTAGCGGTCGGCGTCGCCCAGCGCCAGCAGGTGCGTCAGGATGCGCGGTCGGTGGCGCTCGGCCAGCGAGCGGATCGGGATCCAGTGAAATGCGGGTTCGTGCTTCGGTTCGTCGGGACGCGCGTGGCGGTCGGGGCGAAGTCCGGGCCGGCTGAGGATGTCGCCTGGGAAGCCCATGCCTTACTCCTTGTGGGAATCTAGGGTTAACCCGCATGGTAGCGGCACTTGGTGGAGAGCGTGCTCCAACCGTGATGCCGCGCTCGGCGCCACGTGTTCTCGCTGGCCGCAAAAGCCGGATATACTGCGCGGCTTTCCCGAAAACGGCGGGGAAACAGGGCGCGCAGTGCGCGGCGTCGGCGAACCGCCGGCGTCGACAGGTCGTCGCCCCGGCGCACCGGACCAGCACCGAGAGGGGGCCAGCACGAGCCCGCACCGAGGTGACCGCGGCGCCCGCACAGCCGTGACGAGGCCGACGCAGCGCACCCCGACGGGTGGGTGCGGGCGGCCGCAACGAAAGACCCTCATGAAGACCTTCAGCGCCAAGCCGGCCGAGGTGAAGCACGAGTGGTTTGTGATTGACGCCACCGACAAGGTGCTCGGACGTGTCGCCAGCGAAGTGGCACGTCGTTTGCGCGGCAAGCACAAGGCCATCTACACGCCTCACGTCGATACCGGCGATTTCATCATCGTCGTCAACGCCGACAGGATCCGCGTCACCGGCAGCAAGGCCACCGACAAGGTGTACTACCGCCACTCGGGCTATCCGGGTGGCATCTACGGTACATCGTTCAAGGACATGCAGGCCAGGCATCCCGGCCGCGCGCTGGAGAAGGCCGTCAAGGGCATGCTGCCCAAGGGCCCGCTGGGCTACGCGATGGCCAAGAAGCTGAAGGTCTACGCGGGTGGCGCGCATCCGCACGCGGCCCAGCAGCCGAAGACGCTGGAAATCTGAGGAGCGGCGGGATGATCGGAAACTGGAACTACGGCACCGGCCGCCGCAAGTCGTCGGTGGCCCGGGTGTTCATCAAGAAGGGCAACGGCCAGATCGTCGTCAACGGCAAGCCGGTGGACGAGTACTTCGGCCGCCAGACGTCGATCATGATCGTCAAGCAGCCGCTGCTGCTGACGAACAACGGCGAGGCGTTCGACGTCAAGGTCAACGTGCACGGCGGCGGCGAATCGGGCCAGGCCGGTGCGGTGCGCCACGGCATCACGCGTGCGCTGATCGACTACGACGCGGCGCTCAAGCCCGAACTGAGCCAGGCCGGGTTCGTCACGCGCGACGCGCGCGAGGTCGAGCGCAAGAAGGTCGGCCTGCATGGTGCGCGCCGCCGCAAGCAGTTCAGCAAGCGCTGAGGCGCCTGCCCGCAGGACCCGCATCGAGGCCGCCGCTGTGCGGCCTCGTTCGTTTGTGCGCCGCGTCGCGCCGGCAGCCTGATGCGCTGGAAGCTGCTGCGCCGTCGCCTGTCGGTGTCCGCGCCGCGCATGATCGTGCGCAGCCACCTGCCGTGGCCACTGCGCTGGGCGCTGGCCGCCGTGGTGCTCGGCTTCTCGGCAGCGATCGCGCTGTGGGCGTTCGAACTGGGCAAGGACATCGCCGGCCTCGACCGCGACCTGCACACCGAAGTGCGCGAGTTGCGGCGCGAGCTCGCGCGTTCACGCAGCGAACTGGGCGCCGTGCAGTCGGTGGCCAACACCGCGGAGAGCCTGCTGCGTGCCGAGCGCACCGCGCTCGAGGCGGTGCAGCAGCGGTTGCGCCAGGCCGAGAGCGAGAACCTGGCGCTGAAGGCCGATTTGGGCTTCTTCGAGACGCTGCTACCGGCGCAGGGCGACGCGCTGGCCGTGCGCGGTCTGCAGGTCGAGGCGGCCGGGCCGGGGCAGTTGCGCTACCAGCTGCTGGTGATGCAGTCGGGCAAGTCGCCGGCGCCGTTCACGGGCAGGTACGAGGTGTCGCTGGTGGGCACGCGCGCAGGACAGGCCTGGTCGCAGGCGATGCCCGTAGGCGGACTGCCGCTGCAGTTGCGGCAGTACATGCGCGTCGACGGACTCGTCGACCATCCACCGGACGCCGTGGTACAAACGGTCCAGGTCAGGATCCTGGATCAGGGCGGCGCGGTGCGTGCGATGCAGTGGGCGAGTCTGTGACCGCGCGAAGTCCCGCCGCCGCGCCGGACGAACAAGGGAGTCGTGGGCGATGTGGTTTTCCCGACGCAAGCAGCCGCCGATCCGCAGCCTGGTCGGCGAGGGCACGCAGGTGCGCGGCGAGTTGCGCTTCTGTGACGGTCTGCGCGTCGACGGCGAGATTCACGGCGACGTCGTCGCCGTCGGCGACGCGCCGAGCATCCTGGTGGTCAGCGAGAATGCCCGGGTCCATGGCAAGGTCAAAGCCGACCATGTGATCATCAACGGGTCTGTGACGGGGCCGGTCGAGGCGCGCGAGTTGGTCGAACTGCAACCGAAGGCGCGCATCGTCGGCGACGTGCGCTACGCAGCCCTCGAGATGCATCAGGGCGCGGTGATCGACGGCGAGTTGCGGCCGTTGAAGTCCGAGGAACGGGTGGCGTTGAAACTCGCCGCTTCAGGCCCAGGTTAGTTCTGTCTTGAATGGAGTACCGATGAACGCAGTTGCCGAGCAGGTCCAGGGTGTGAGCGAAGAGATGCCGGCACCGCTGGTGTTCACCGACAGCGCGGCCGAGAAGGTCAAGGAACTCGTCGACGAGGAGGGCAATCCCGACCTGAAGCTGCGCGTGTTCGTGCAGGGCGGCGGGTGTTCGGGCTTCCAGTACGGATTCACCTTCGACGAGGTGATCAACGAGGACGACACACAGATGACCAAGAACGGGGTCACGCTGCTGATCGACGCGATGAGCCTGCAGTACCTGCTCGGTGCCGAGATCGACTACAAGGACGACCTGCAGGGCGCGCAGTTCGTGATCAAGAACCCGAACGCCAACACCACCTGCGGTTGCGGGTCGTCGTTCTCGGTCTGATCGACTGCAGCCCCGCCGACGGCCGCCCACGGGCGGCCGTCGCGTTTCTGGCTCCCCGGTCCTGCACGACACCGCGTTCGACGGCATGCGCACTGCCCGCGACCGGCCACCGTCTTGAAGCTCGGGCCTCGACCACCGACACGTCGGCCACCGAGGGCGGCGACCCTGGTGCGCAAATACGGGGGCAGGGGCGCGGGCAGCCGGGTCCGGGGGGACATGGCGCGACAGGGGCCCGCCGGCCTCGGCACGCTCGACGCCCGCAGGCCGCGACCGATGGCCCGGGTCTTCGGTGGTCGATCGCAAACCCGCACTAGCGCGCCGGGTACAGCGCACCGAGCACGCGGGGTCCGCGCGCGCCGGTGACTTCCGGCCGGTTGCCCGGCTGACGCTGCAGGTGCGCGTGCGCGAGCCAGGCGAAGGCGGTGGCCTCGACCTGGGTGGCGCCGATGCCGAGCCGGTCGGCAGTGATCACGTCGACGTGCGGCAGTGCGCGCGACAGCACGTCGAGCAGGCGAACGTTGTGCGCGCCGCCGCCGCACACCACCAGCTGCGCCGTCCGCGGCGCGTGCCGCTGCAGGTCGTCGCCGACGACGCCGGCGGTCAGCGCGACCAGCGTGGCCTGCACGTCGGCGGCGCCCAGCGCGCCGAAGCGTGCCAGGCGTGCGTCCAGCCACGCCGCGTTGAACTGGTCGCGGCCCGTGCTCTTCGGCGGGGGCTGCGCGAAGAAGGGGTCGGCGCGCAAGGCTTCGAGCAGCACCGGTTCGACGCGGCCGCTCGCCGCCCAGCGGCCCTCGGCGTCGAAACGCTGGCCGGTGTGCCGCTCGCACCACAGGTCGAGCAGCACATTGCCCGGCCCGCAGTCGAATCCCGTGACGCGTCCGTCGGCGTGCAGCAGCGTCAGGTTGGCGAAGCCGCCGAGGTTGAGCACCGCGACGGCGGTGCCGGGACGCGCGAAGCGCGCCGCGTGGAACGCAGGCACCAGCGGCGCGCCCTGGCCGCCCGCGGCGAGGTCGCGACGGCGGAAGTCGCACACCACGTCGATGCCGGTCAGCTCGGCGAGCAGCGCGCCGTTGTCGATCTGCACCGTGAACGGCACCGCCTCGTCCGCCGCAGGTGGATGGTGGCGCACGGTCTGGCCGTGCGAGCCGATCGCGCGCACGGCGGCAGCGTCGGCACCGGCGTGCGCGAGCAGTTCGCCGACCAGGCGCGCGGCGAGTTCGACCATGCGCTGCGCCGCGCGCGCGGCGCGGGCGAGTTCGTCGCGGCCCGGCGTGTTCAGCGCCAGCAACTCGGCACGCAGGTCGTCGGGGTAGCCGGCGTGGCGGTGGGCGACGGTGGCGATGCGCAGCGCAGCCGCGTCGCCTTCGATGTCGGCCAGCACGGCGTCGATGCCGTCGAGCGACGTGCCCGACATCAGGCCGACGTACAGCGACATCGGCAGCCGGGCGGGTTCAGTCGCGGTCGAGCGCGGCGGTGGTGATCGAGCGCGCGACGTCGAGCTTGACGCGCGCGACCTGCGCCTGCTGCTCGAACCCGGCGCGCTCGCTGGCGGCCAGCGTCACTGCCTCCGACGACTTGGCGATGCGCATCGGGTCCTGGTGCACGCCGTTGACGTGGAACTCGAAGTGCAGGTGCGGCCCGGTGGCCCAGCCGGTCGCGCCGACGGCGCCCAGGTGCTGCCCCTGCGCGACGCGCTCGCCGCGCCTCACGTCGATGCGGCTGAGGTGCGCGTACAGCGTGGTGCGGTGGTTGCTGTGGCGCACGATGACGACGTTGCCGTAGCCGTTCTGCCGGCCGGCGAAGTCGACGACGCCGTCGCCGACCACGCGCACCGGGGTGCCGGTGGGCGCGGCGTAGTCGACGCCCTTGTGCGCGCGCAGGCGCTGCAGGATCGGGTGCATGCGCATCGCGAAACCCGATGTCACGCGCGAGAACTCGAGCGGGCTGGCGAGGAAGGTGCGGCGCTTGCTCTGCCCGTCGAACGCATAGTAGCCGCCGCGGCCGTCGCGGCCCTGGTACCACAGCGCCTGGTGCACGCGCCCGCCGTTGACGAACTCGGCGGCCAGCACGCGGCCGGTGCCCTGGTTCCAGACGATCGGCTCACCGTCGGCGGTCAGCGTCTCGTAGACCACGCTGAAGGTGTCGCCGCGGCGCAGTTCGCGGTGGAAGTCGATGTCGGTCGAGAAGATCTCGGCCACCTGAATCGCGATCGCATCGGCGATGCCGGCTTCCTCGGTGGCGGCGAACAGCGACGAGCGGATCGTGCCGCTGCCCACCCGCACCTGCGCCTCGAGCGGTGCGATCTCGGCGAAGGCGCGCCAGCCGTCGCCGTCGCGTTGCACCGTCAGGCGAGTGAAGTGGGTGCGCGCCTGGTCGCGCTCGGCCGGAAAGCGGGCCACCAGTTCGAGCAGCGTGCCGTCGCCGCGCGCCGTGGCGCTGACCAGCTTGCCCGGACGGCCCTCGAGCACGCGCCGCGCCGTGGCGTCGCGGCGCAGGAACGCCGACGCGTCGACGTCGGCGACGCCGAGGCGCTGCAGCAGGCTGTCGGCGGTGTCGCCGACGCGCGTGACCTGGCTGCGCGACAGCGCCAGCGAGTGGTCGGCCAGCGCCTCGAGCTGAGCCTCGAGCGGCAGCACGTCGATCGCCTCGCTGACCACGCGGCGCGGCAACTCGGCAGCGTCGGGCGCCAGCGGGGCGATGCCGAACGCGGCGGCGGCGAAGCCGACCAGACCGACGGCGACGCCGGCCATCAGGCCGCGGTGGTGCCTTGCGACGAATTGCTGCACGTCTGCAGTGCTGCGGTTCAACCAGCCCAACGGATCCACGAGTGCGGGCGGGGCCCAACGCCCCGGCGTCTGCGGCCGACACGCTCCGCAGGAGCGCGCGACACGGTGCAATAGGAAACTCCGGCCGACCGATAGAATTCGCCCGCCGGACCTTGCTCCGGTTGATTTTTTTCTGTGGCGGTCTGATGACCGCCGGCCAGTATATCCGGCCGAAAGTGGCCCCGAACCTGGGAAATGCCCGCTTTCGGTGCCACCGCCGAGCCATCATGTCAGCGCCTGTGTCCGCCGTTTCGCATCACGAGAAGCCGTCGTTTCCGGTGACCGAGCGCACGCGCGAGGCACTGGCGGTCAGCCGCCGCGGTTGCGAGGAACTGCTGCCCGAGTCCGACTGGCTGGCCAAGCTGGCGCGCGCCGAGGCCACCGGCCAGCCGCTGCGCATCAAGCTCGGGCTGGACCCGACCGCGCCCGACATCCACCTCGGGCACACGGTGGTGCTCAACAAGATGCGCCAGCTGCAGGACCTGGGGCACCAGGTGATCTTCCTGATCGGCGATTTCACGTCGACGATCGGCGACCCGTCGGGGCGCAACACCACGCGCCCGCCGCTGACGCGCGAGCAGATCGAGGCCAACGCGCAGACCTACTACGCGCAGGCGAGCATGGTGCTCGACCCGGCGCGCACCGAGATCCGCTACAACTCCGAATGGAGCGACGCGCTGGGCGCGCGCGGCATGATCCAGCTCGCCGCCAAGTACACGCTGGCGCGCATGCTCGAGCGCGACGACTTCGCCAGGCGCCTGAAGGGCGGCCTGCCGATCAGCGTGCACGAGCTGCTGTACCCCCTGATGCAGGGCTACGACTCGGTGGCGCTGAAGTCCGACCTCGAGCTCGGCGGCACCGACCAGAAGTTCAACCTGCTGGTCGGCCGCACACTGCAGGCCGAGTACGGGCAGGAGCCGCAGTGCATCCTGACGATGCCGCTGCTCGAGGGGCTCGACGGCGTCGACAAGATGTCCAAGAGCAAGGGCAACTACGTCGGCATCACCGAGCCGCCGGCGACGATGTTCGCCAAGCTGCTGTCGATCAACGACACGCTGATGTGGCGCTACTTCACGCTGCTGAGCTTCCGCAGCGAAGCCGAGATCGCGGCGCTGAAGGCCGAGGTCGACGCCGGGCGCAACCCGAAGGACGCGAAGGTGCTGCTGGCGCGCGAGATCACCGCGCGCTTTCACGGCACGGCGGCGGCCGACGCGGCGCAGGCCGACTTCGAGTTGCGCGCGCGCGGCGGCGTGCCCGACGACATCCCCGAGGTGCACCTGAGCGGCGCGCCGCTGGGCATCGGCGCGCTGCTCAAGCAGGCCGGGCTGGCGCCGTCGACCAGCGAGGCGATGCGCCTGATCGACGGCGGCGGCGTGCGCGTCGACGGCGGCGCGGTCGGCGACAAGGGCCTGAAGCTGGGCCCGGGCACCTTCGTCGTGCAGGTCGGCAAGCGCAGGTTCGCGCGCGTCACGCTGGCCTGACGCAGACGCTCAGCGCACCAGGGCGTAGGTGAAGCGCAGTGGCGTGGCCGTTGCGGGCGCCAGCGCCGGCGGCAGTGCCAGCGTGCGCGCCGCCTCGGCCGGCCGGCCCAAGACCGCCTCGATCGCATCCAGGCTGTCGCCGCGCGCGATCCACAGCGCCGCGGCGGGCGGCTCGCCGGCGTCGCGGCCGACGACGTGCACGCGCGCATGCGGGAACTGCAGCCGCAACACGCCGGCGAGGTGGCGGTCGTCGCTGACGATCGCCCCGCCGTCGAAACCGGCGTCGCGCAGCGACCCCGCCAGCGCGCGTGCCGGCACGTTCAGCTCGTCGGGGGTGTCGCGCCAGCCGTCCAGCGGCGCGCGCAGCGCGATCAGCGCCAGCACCAGCAGCGCCCAGCCGGCGAGCAGGCGGCGCAGCTGCCGCAGCCGCCGCGGCGTCGCGCCATGCGGTGCGCACGCGAAGAACGCCAGCGGGGCGAGGAACAGCAGCGGCTGCATCCAGCGGTCCTTGAACTGCGTCACCGCGCCGGCGAGCACCAGCACCAGCAGCAGCAACGCCAGCGCCGCCAGGTAGCGGCGCAGCAGCCCGCAGCCCCGCCCCGGCGCGGGCGCTTCGGCCACCGTGGCGCGTCGAACGAACAGCGCCAGCAGCACCAGCCACAGCGGCGTGAGGAAGCTCAGCACCGCGAGCGCACCGCTGCCCAGCCCGCGCGCGACGCCCTCGGCCCACGGCAGCGGCGCGTCGGCGCCCATCTTCGCCAGCGTGCCCTGCGTGGCCTGTTCCAGGTGCGTCGCGAGCCACACGCCGTGCGGCAGCACGACGAGCAGCGCCAGCGCCAGCGCCGCGGCCGTCCAGCGTGTGACCAGCAGTGCGCGCGTGTCGGGCGCCGCGAGCAGCGCGAGCAGCAGCGCCGTGGCGAACACGGCGTAGCTGTACTTGGCGAGCACGCCGAGCCCGACGGCCAGCCCGAGCGCCAGGTAGCGCACCGGGTTGGCCCGCTGGCGCAGCGCCAGCACCAGCCACAGGGTCGCCGCCGCGGCCGTCGTGCACACCACCGAATGGGTCAGGTCGCGCTGCGACTCCCAGCCGATCTGCGGGATCAGCAGCATGCTCGCCGATGCCAGCGCCGCCAGCGGCGCCGGCACCAGCGTGCGCGCGGCGAGGAAGGTGAACAGGTAGGTCAGCGCGAGCAGCGTGTTCTTCAGCAGCGCCAGCGACGCCACCGACACGCCGAGCACCTGGAACACCGCCCACTGCAGCCAGGTGTACAGCGGCGGCTGCGTGCCGTAGCCCAGCGCGAGCCGCTGCGTCCACAGCACCTGCTCGGCCTCGTCGAGCTCGAGCCCGTCGCCGAGCGCCACACGCAGCAGCGCGTGCGCCGCGAAGTAGGCACACAGCGCAACCCACCAGCCGCCGGCCAGCGGCTGGTCGTTTCGAGCGGTCGCCGGCCAGGGCGGGGCAGGGTGCGGCACGGCGCGCAGCATAGCGGCGGGCAGAATGCGCGCATGCCGCTGCCTGCGCCCGTGTTGCCGCCGAACGACGTCGCCGCGGCCCCGCCCGACGTGTCGATCGTGATCCCGGTGTTCAACGAGGTCGACAACCTGCGCGAGCTCGTCGAGCGTGTCGGCGCGGCGATGGCGCCGAGCGGCTACCGCTTCGAGCTGATCGCGGTCGACGACGGATCGACCGACGGCAGCGCCGAGCTGCTCGGGCGGCTCGCGCGCGATCACGGCTGGCTGCGCGCGGTACCGCTGGCGCGCAACTACGGCCAGTCGAGCGCGCTGCAGGCGGGTTTCGACCGCGTGCGCGGGCGCTACGTCGTCACGCTCGACGCCGACCTGCAGAACGAACCGCTGGACATCCCGCTGCTGCTGCAGCGCCTGGAGGCCGACCCAGGCGTCGACATGGTGTCGGGCTGGCGCCGCGAGCGCCAGGACGCCGCGCTGTCGCGCCGCTTGCCCAGCCGCATCGCCAACCGCCTGATCTCGCGCGCCACGCGCGTGCCGCTGCACGACTACGGTTGTGCGCTGAAGGCGTACCGGCGCCACATCATCGACCGCATCCGGCTGTACGGCGAACTGCACCGCTTCATCCCGTCGCTCGCGCGCGACGCCGGCGCGCGCATCGCCGAGATGCCGGTGCGCCACCACGCGCGCACGCGGGGGCAGAGCAAGTACGGCATCGACCGCACGTTCCGCGTGATCCTCGACCTGGTGCTGATCGTGTTCTTCATGCGCTACCGGCAACGCCCGCTGCACGCCTTCGGCGGGCTCGGCCTGTGGCTGGCCACGCCGGGGGTGCTGGTGCTGGCGTACCTGCTGGTGCTCAAGCTCGGCGGCGAGGACATCGGCGGGCGTCCGCTGCTGCTGGCCGGCGTGATGCTCGTGCTGATCGGCGCCCAACTGATCGTCGCCGGGCTGACCGGCGAGATGCTGATGCGCGTCTACCATGAAGGGCAAGGTCGCCCGCAGTACCACGTGCGTGCCGACGGCGACCGCCCGACGCGCGACGCGGAGCGCGGCGGTTGAGCCCGCCGGCGCGCGCCGTCGCGCGTGTCGCGGCCGCGGCGCTGCTGCTGGCGCTGCTGCTGTGGTGGGTCGACCCGCGCGCGCTGTGGCTCGCGCTGCGCGGCGCCGACCCGGGCTGGCTGGCGCTCGGGCTGGCCAGCGCGGTGGCGGCCAACGCCGCATCGGCGCTGCGCTGGTGGGCGCTGGCGCGCTGGCTCGGGTCGACGGTGCGTGCCGGCTGGGCGCTGGCGGCGTACTTCCGCGGCGTGGCGATCAACGCGCTGCTGCCCGGCGCGGTGGTCGGCGGCGATCTGTACCGTGCTCAGGCGCTGTCGCGCCGCGGCCTGCCGCTGCTCGAGGCCGGCGTGTCGGTGCTGGTCGACCGCGTCGGCGGCCTGTGCTTGCTGGTCGTGATCGGCGCGCTCGGCGCCGCGTACGGGCTGGCGCAGGCCGACGCGGTGGCGGCGTTGCTCGCCGCGTCGGGCCAGCGCGCCGGCGCGGTCGTCGGCCCGGCGGCGCTGGCCGCGGGCGCCGTCGTGGCGTTGCTGCTGCCGGTGCCGCTGCTGTGGGCCTGGCAGCGCGCCGGCTCGCGGGCGTCGACCGCCGCGGCGACGCGGCGGCGCGGGATCGCCAAGCTGGTGCCACTCGTGCGCCGCCCGCGGCTGCTGGCGCAGTACGGTGTGCAGGTGATCGCCTCGACGGCGGTGCAACTGCTGTCGATCGGCACGCTGGCCTGCGGCGGCGCGGCGCTCGGCGTCGCGCTGCCGTACTGGGCCTGGGCGGCGGCGGCGGTGCCGGTGTTCCTGATGGCCACGCTGCCGGTGAGCTTCGGAGGCTGGGGCACGCGCGAGGCCGCGGCGGTGCTCGCGCTGGGCGCGTTCGGCGTCGCGGCGCCGCAGGCGGTGGCGGCGGCGATGCTCTACGGCGCCGCGGCGCTGGTGCAGGCGGTCGCCGGGCTGGCGCTGCTGGTCGGGGGTGCGCGCGAATGAGCCGACAATCGAGGCCATGTGCCGCGCGCTGACCGCATGCCCACGCCGCCCGCTTCGCGGCTGACCCGCCCGTCGGCTGCGGTCGCGCTGGTGGCCGCGCTGGGGGTCGTCGCGCTGATGATCGGTGCGCTCGCGTCGCCGCCGCGGGTGCAGGCGCTGATGTCCGAGCAGGGGCCGTTCGAGACGGTTGCCGCGGCGGGCTACTTCGTCGCCGCGCTGGCGCTGCTGGCGCTGCGCGACGCGCGCCAGCCGCTGGCGCTGTGGCTGGCGCTGGCGATCGTGATGACGGCGTTCGGCCTGCGCGAGCTCGACCTGCACAAGGCGTGGACCGAGATCAGCGTGCTCAAGTCGCGCTTCTGGATCGGCGCGCAGCCGCTGACGCACAAGGCGGCGGCGCTGGCGGTGCTGGCGCCGGTGGCCTGGGCGCTGTGGTGGCTGGCGCGGCATCGCGGCGCCACGCTGTGGCGCGCGCTGCGCGAGCGCCACCCGGTGGCCGTGACCGCGGCGGTGTTCCTGGTGACGCTGGTGCTGACCAAGGCGGTCGACCGCGGCGTGAACATCCTCTCCGACGACCTCGGCGTCGCGGTGTCGGCGCGCGCGCGTGCGCTGGGGCTGGCGTTCGAGGAAGTGCTGGAGATGGCGCTGGCGCTGCTGGTGCTGCTGGGGCTGGGGCAGCACCGCGCGCTGGCGCGTCGCACCGCGGCGCCACCCGACGCCGGATGAGCGCCGCCGCCTACCTGAAGATCTCGGTCGCCGTCGCGCTGGCGACGATCGCGCTGAAGACCGGCGCCTGGTGGCTGACCGGCTCGGTGGGCCTGCTGTCGGACGCGCTCGAGTCGCTGGTCAACCTGGCCGGCGCCAGCTTCGCGCTGCTGATGGTCACGCTGGCGGCGACACCGCCCGACGACGAGCACCCCTACGGCCACCACAAGGCCGAGTATTTCTCGAGCGGCTTCGAGGGCGTGCTGATCCTGGTGGCCGCGCTGGCGATCATCTGGGCCGCGGTGCAGCGGCTGCTCGCGCCGCAGCCGCTCGAGCAGCTGGGCTGGGGCACGGCGCTGTCGCTGGCGGCCACGGCGCTGAACGGCTCACTGGCCTGGGCGATGCTGCGCAAGGCGCACGAGCACCGTTCGATCGCGCTCGAGGGCGACGCGCGCCACCTGATGACCGACGTCTGGACCTCGATCGGCGTCGTCGCCGGCGTGCTCGTCGCCGGCGCTACCGGCTGGCTGTGGCTCGACCCGCTGCTCGCCATCGCGGTGGCGCTGAACATCGCGCGCGAGGGCGTGTCGCTGATCCGCCGTTCGGCCGACGGGCTGATGGACCGCGCGCTCGAACCCGAGGTGCTGGCGCAGATCGACCAGGTGCTCGCCGGCTTCGCGCACCGCACGATCCGCTTCGACCACGTCGTCACGCGCCGCGCCGGCCAGCGCCGCTTCGTCGACCTGCACATGCACATGCCGGCGCAGTGGTCGCTGGGCCGCGCCGCGGCGCTGCGCAACTCGGTCGAACTGGCGCTGATGAGCGCGGTGCCGGGGTTGCGCGCGACGATCCAGCTGCTGCCCAGCGACGTCGAGGCGCACGCCGGCGACGCCGAGGACGCGATCTGATGCTGGCGCTGGTGCAGCGTGTCGCGCAGGCCCGCGTCGTCGTCGACGCGCGCGTCGTCGGCGAGATCGGCGCGGGGCTGCTGGTGTTCGTCTGCGCCGAGCCTGCCGACACCGACGCGCACGCGCAGCAACTGGTCGACAAGCTGCTCAAGCTGCGCATCTTCGGCGACGCCGCCGGGCGCATGAACCGCAGCGTGCGCGACGTCGGCGGTGGGCTGCTGATCGTCAGCCAGTTCACGCTCGCTGCCGACACCCGCGGCGGCAACCGGCCGAGCTTCACCGGCGCCGCGCCGCCCGACCAGGGCCGACGCCTGTACGAGCGCGTGCTCGATCTCGCGCGTGCCGCGCATCCGCTGGTGGGCGCCGGCGAGTTCGGTGCGGCCATGCAGGTGTACCTGGTCAACGACGGGCCGGTGACGATCCCGCTGGTGCTGCGCTGACGCCACGCCGGCCGCCGACGATGATCAGCTACGTGACCCTGGGCAGCGACGACCCCCCGCGCCTGGCGCGCTTCTACGATGCGGTGCTCGCGCCGCTGGGCCAGCGGCGCTGCCACACCGACGACACCTACGTCGGCTGGGGCCCCGGTGGCGCCGACGATGCACCGGCGTCGCTGTGGCTGTGCCGCCCGTTCGACGGCGGCCGGGCCTCGGTCGGCAACGGCACGATGGTCGCGCTGCACGCGGTCACGCGTGCGCAGGTGCACGCGGTGCACGCGACGGCGCTGACGCATGGTGCGCACGACGAAGGCGCGCCGGGGCCGCGGCCGCACTACGGCCCCCACTTCTACGCCGCCTACTTCCGCGACCCCGAGGGGCACAAGATCGCGGTGGTCTGCCGCGCGGCGCGCTGAGCCGGCCACGGCGTCTTCGGCGCGGGTGCGCGGCGGCGTCAGTCGGGGTGCAGCCAGTCGCGCAACGCGAGCCCGGGCCGGGCGCCGAGCGCGGCCGCGGCGGCGTTGACGTGCGAGAGCACGCCGTGCTGCAGCGTCGAGCGCGCGTTGCCGATGCACGCGCTGTCGTGCGACACCGCGCAGGCGGCGACATCCTGCGCATCGAGCAGCGCCAGCGCGGCGATGCCGGCGCCGTCCTTGCCGACGCCGGCGTCGTTGAACACCGCCAGAGCGACGCGCGCCTGCAGCGCGAAACGCCCGGCGCTGAGCCCGCCGTGCGAACCGCTGACGACCACCGCGCCTTCGGCGCGGCCGACCGCCTCGGTGATGCTGTCGAGCACGTACAGTGCCCGGCGCACACCGCCGACAACGACGAAAGCGTCATCCACGCGGGCGGCCGCGGTGCCTGCATCGTTGCCGAGCGGGGTCACGCCGTGGCCCGTGAGGACGCGCCCGACGCCGGCCGGGTGGAAGCGCCGAAGGCGCTTCGGGCGGGTCGTCAGTCGGCGTACTGCCCGGCGGCCTTGATCGCCGCGCCCCACTTGTCGATCTCGGCGGCGACGAACTTCTTGTGGCCGGCCGGTGTCACGCGGTCGTCGGTGACGATCACCGCGCCCAGCGCTTCCTGGCGCTTGATGAACTCGGGGTCCTTCAGCGCCTCGCGCATTGCCGCGTTGACCTTGTCGACCACCGCCTTCGGCGTGCCCTTGGGCGCGTACAGGCCGTGCCAGATGCTCACGTTGAAGCCCTTCAGGCCGGCTTCGTCGAGCGTCGGCAGGTTCTTCAGCGCCGGCGTGGTGAGCCGGCTGGTCGTCGTCACCGCGTAGGCCTTGACCTTGCCGCCCTCGATCTGCGGCGTGGTGTTGGTGGTCTGGTCGCACATGATGTCGACCTGGCCGCCGATCAGGTCGGTCATCGCCGGCGCCGTGCCCTTGTACGGCACGGTGGTCATCTCCATCTTCAGGCTCTGCTGGAACAGCAGCCCGCACAGGTGCGACGCGGCGCCGAGCCCGGCGTTGGCGAGGTTCACCTTGCCCTTGTTGTCGCCCAGCCACTTGACCAGCTCGGCGTAGTTGTTGGCCGGCAGCGTCGGGCGGCCGATCAGCGTCATCGGCACGTCGTTGATCATGCCCAGGTACTCGAAGTCGTCGAGCGTCTTGTACGGCAGGTTGCGGTACAGCGACGCCGAGGTCGACATGCCGATGTGGTACAGCAGCAGCGTGTGGCCGTCCGGCGCCGCCTTGGCGACTTTGTTCGCCCCGAGCGTGCCGCCGGCGCCGCCGACGTTCTCGACGACGATCGACGCGCCACCCAGCGGCTTGCGCAGCGCCTCGGCGAAGTCGCGCGCGACCTTGTCGGTGGGCCCGCCGGCGGCGAACGGCACGACGATCGTGATCGGCTTGTCGGGGTAGGCGAACGCGGCACCCGCGGCCAGCGCCAGCGTAGCGAACAGGGTCTTCTTCAGCATCGGGGGTCTCCAGGGCGAGTTGGTCCAACGGTCAATGCTAGCGACGCGGCCCGCCGTCGCGCCGCGGGAACTACGTAGGGGCGATCCCGCATCGCGGCGCCGCAGCCGCAGCGCCGGCTCACGCGTAGCGGCGCGCGTCGTCGATGACCTTGCCGTCGTTGGCCAGGCTGCCCGGTGCGACGATCCGCACGTCGCCGCGCAGCTTGGTGACGTCGCGGATCGTCGCCGCGAGTGCCTGCACCAGCGCCGCGGGTGCGGCGGCGACCTCGGCGTGCAGCGTCATGCGGTCGTCGGCCATTTCGCCTTCGATCACCAGTCGCGCCCGCGCCACTTCCGGGTGGCGCCTGACGATCTCGGCGACCTGGCTCGGGTGCACGAACATGCCTCGCACCTTGGCGGTCTGGTCGGCGCGGCCGAGCCAGCCGCGGATGCGGCGGTTCGTGCGCCCGGTCGGGCAGCCGCCCGGCAGCACCGCCGACAGATCGCCGGTGCCGAAGCGGATCAGCGGGTAGTCGGGGTTCAGCGTGGTCACGACGACCTCGCCGACCTCGCCGTCGGGCACCGGCTCGCCGGTGCCCGGGCGCACGATCTCGACCAGCACGCCCTCGTCGAGCACCAGCCCCTCGCGTGCCGTCGTCTCGTAGGCGATGAGGCCGACGTCGGCGGTGCCGTAGCTCTGGTAGCCCTCGACGCCGCGCGCGCGCAGCGCGTCGCGCAGCGCCGGCGGGAACGCCTCGCCGCCGACCGAGGCGCGGGTCAGGCTGGGCAGGCGCACGCCGAGCTCGTCGGCCTTCTCGAAGACGATGCGCAGGAAGCTCGGCGTGCCGGCGTAGGCCCGTGGCCGCAACTCGGCCATCGCCTGCAGCTGCAGTTCGGTGTTGCCGACGCCGCCCGGGAACACGGTGCAGCCGATCGCGTGCGCGCCGGTCTCGACCATCGAGCCGGCCGGCGTGAGGTGGTAGCTGAAGCTGTTGTGCACCAGGTCGCCGGCGCGCACGCCGGCGGCGAACAGCGCGCGGCCGAAGCGCCAGTAGTCGCGCGCCTCGCCTTCGGGCTCGTAGATCGGCCCGGGCGACTGGAACACGCGTCGTGCCGTGCGCACGCTGCCCAGCGTCGCCCAGCCGACCGCGGCGAAGCCGCCGAACGGGTCGCCCCCGGCTTCGCGCGCGGCCTTCTGCCGCGCGAGCAGTTCGCTCTTGCGCGTCACCGGCAGCGCGGCCAGCGCGTCCCGCGAGCGCACCGCGCCGGCGTCGACGCCGGCCAGGATCTGTGCGAACGCCGCGGTGGCCTGCGCACGCGCGACCTGCGCCGGCAGCGCCGCGAGCAGGGTGGCCTCGCGCTCGCCGGGTTCGCGCGTCTCCAGCGCGTCGTAGTACTCACTCATCGCGGTCGCTCCAGGCGGCGAGTTGCTTCTTCACGTGGGCCACGAAATCGCGCACGTCGGCGCCGGACTTCAGCGTCCGCGCCTGCCACTCGGGGCTGGTGCGCGACGGCTTGCGCACCAGCGCCGCCGCGATCGTCGCGCCGTCGACGGCGACCCTCGCGATCGCGACGCCGCGGCGCTCGAAGCGCCCCTCGCGCTCGGCCAGCCCGAGCTCGCGCAGGCTGCGCTTCAGGCCGGCCAACGCTTCATCGGCCTTGAACGGCGGCGCGAAGCCCCAGTCGTCACTCATGGCCGCCTTTTCTCGCGCCACGAGCGGCGGCGTTCAAGCCAAGGGCGACCCGGTCAGGCGGCCGCCGCGGATCCGGCTTCGCCGGTCCGCTGGCGGCGCCCCCCCCGGGGGGAGGCGCCGTAGGCGCTTCGGGGGGGATCATGACAACCAGCGTTTGCGGCGCTTGTAGCTCTTGACGTCGCGGAAGCTCTTGCGGTCGCCGCCGCCCATGCCCAGGTAGAACTCCTTGACGTCCTCGTTCTCGCGCAGCGCTTTGGCCTCGCCGTCCATGACGATGCGCCCGTTCTCGAGGATGTAGCCGTAGTCGGCATAGCGCAGCGCCATGTTGGTGTTCTGCTCGGCGAGCAGGAAGGTCACGCGTTCCTTGGTGTTGAGGTCCTTGACGATCTCGAACACCTCCTCGACGATCTGCGGCGCCAGGCCCATGCTCGGCTCGTCGAGCAGCACCATCTTCGGGTTGGCCATCAGCGCGCGGCCGATCGCGCACATCTGCTGCTCGCCGCCCGAGGTGTAGGCGGCCTGCGACGTGCGACGCTGCTTCAGGCGGGGGAAGTACGTGTAGACCTTGTCCAGCGTCTGCGCCACCGCGGCCTTGCCGTCGCGGCGCGTGTACGCGCCGGTCATCAGGTTCTCCTCGATGGTCAGGTGAGCGAAGCAGTGGCGGCCTTCCATCACCTGGATCACGCCGCGGTCGACCATCTCGGCGGTCGACAGCCTCTCGATGCGCTCGCCGCCGTACTCGATCGAGCCCTTGGTGACCTCGCCGCGCTCGCCGGCGAGCAGGTTGCTCACCGCGCGCAGCGTCGTCGTCTTACCCGCGCCGTTGCCACCGAGCAGCGCGACGACGCCGCCCTCGGGCACCTGCAGCGACACGCCCTTGAGCACGAGGATCACGTGGTTGTAGATGACCTCGATGCCGTTGACGTTGAGGAGGATGTTCGACATGGTCCGGCGCCGGTTGCAGGCGGCCGCCGCGGATCCGGCTTCGCCGGGCCGCTGGCGGCGCCCCTTGGGGACCGAAAGGGCCCCTTCGTGTCCCATCGGCGAGGCGGCGCGAGCCGCCTCGCCGGAGGGTCAGGACTGGCAGTCCGCCGCGGTGCGCGGCGTGATCTTCTTCTCCGCGGCGTACTTGGCCGCCGTGGCCTTGACCAGCGGCTTGAGGATGGCCTCGTCGGCCTGGTACCAGTCCGACGTGAACTGCCACGCCTTGCCGTCCCAGGTGTGGATGCGCGCCCAGGCCGGCCCCATGTGATCGGCGCAGGTGGTCGACACCGGCCGCATCACCTCGGCGAAGCCCAGCGCCTCGAGCTTCTTCGCGTCCAGCGAGAGGTTCTCCAGGCCCCAGCGGGTCTGCTCGGCGGTCATCCACTTGCCCTTGCCGTAACGCTCCTGCGCGCGCTTGACGCCCTCGACGGCGAGCATCGCGCTCATCGCGCCGCGCATGTACAGCACCGAGCCGACCTCTTCCTTCGGGCCCGTGCCCTGGCCCTTGTCGTGCACCATCGCCAGGATGTCCTTCGTGACCTTGGCGTTGGGGTGCGCGCCGTGCTGCATCGCCAGGCCGTTGTAGCCCTTGGCGGCCTCGCCGAGGTCCTTCACGTCGGGCTCGGCGGCCGACCACCACACACCGTACATCTTCTCGCGCGGGAATCCCGTGGCCTGCGCCTCCTTCAGCGCCACCGAGTTCATCACGCCCCAGCCCCACAGGAACACGTAGTCGGGCCGGGACTGGCGGATCTGCAGCCAGGTCGCCTTCTGCTCGACCCCGGGGTGCGTGACCGGCAGCAGCTGCAGGTCGAAGCCGTGCGCCCTGCTGCGCTCCTGCAGCAGCGCGATCGGCTCCTTGCCGTACGGGCTGTCGTGGTAGACGAGCGTGATCTTCTTGCCCTTGAGCTTGTCGAAGCCGCCCTCCTTCTTCGCGATGTGCTGCACCAGCACGTCGGCGCCGACCCAGTAGGTGCCGGCCAGCGGGAAGTTCCAGCCGAACACCAGGCCGTCCTGCGACTCGCTGCGTCCGTAGCCGGCGGTGATCAGCGGGATCTTGTCGACCGGGGCCTTGTCGGTGAGCGCGAAGGTGATGCCGGTGGACAGCGGCTGGAACAGCGTCGCGCCGCCGTGCTTGCCCTTCAGGCGCTCGTAGCACTCGACGCCCTTGGCGGTGTCGTAGCCGGTCTCGCACTCCTCGTAGACGATCTTCACGCCGTTGATGCCGCCCTTGGCGTTGACCAGCTTCAGGTAGTCGGCGTAGCCGTTGGCCCACGGCGCGCCGTTCGGGCCGTAGGGCCCGGTGCGGTACGGCAGGCCGGGGAAGAACTGCTCCTTCGCCTGCGCGAACGCAGGCGTGGCGCCGAACAGCGAGGCACCTGCCGCCGCGACCGCGACGGCTGCTGCAAGGGACTTCAGTTTCATGTCTACCTCCAGTGGTCTAGAGAAAAGCGCACTTGTCGGTGCACGGTGTCGTCGCTGGGTGGCGGCGCATTCGGATGAAGGGCATCGTCGATCTCGGGGGTTTCGACGGCGGTCTCAGTGCGGGAACGGCCACAGGCGCAGCTTCTCCTTGCCGATCGACCACAGCCGCGCGAGGCCGTGCGGCTCGACGATGAGGAAGAACACGATCAGGCTGCCGAAGATCATGAAGACGATGTGCGAGACGGTCGCCGTGTTGATCGGGATGCCGAGCAGCGATCCCATGGCCGGCAGCAGCTGGTCGAGCACGATCGGCAGCAAGACGATGAACGCGGCGCCGAAGAAGCTGCCCATCACCGAGCCGAGCCCGCCGATGATGATCATGAACAGCAGGTCGAACGAGCGGTTGATGTTGAACGCCGCCGGCTCCCACGAGCCGAGGTAGATGAAGGCCCACAGCGCGCCGGCCACACCGATGATGAACGAGCTGACGGCGAACGCGGTGAGCTTGGCGTACACCGGCCGGATGCCGATCACCGCGGCGGCGACGTCCATGTCGCGGATCGCCATCCACTCGCGGCCGATGTGACCGCGCACCAGGTTCTTCACCAGCAGCGCGAACACCGTCACCAGGGCCAGGCAGAACAGGTACTTCTCCTGCGGCGTGGCCACCGGCAGGCCGAACACGCTGAGCCCGGCGAC
This sequence comes from Azohydromonas sp., assembly GCF_035325925.1. Lineage (NCBI taxonomy): Bacteria > Pseudomonadati > Pseudomonadota > Betaproteobacteria > Burkholderiales > Sphaerotilaceae > Azohydromonas > Azohydromonas sp. The sequence continues at coordinate 58,109 of NZ_DAOKZA010000005.1, forward strand.
CGACACCGACCCGGACGGCGAGTGGTTGGTGAACCAGCCGATGCGCAGGAAGGCCCAGTCGACGAAGAACTGCGCGGCCAGCGTGGCCACCGCGAGGTACAGCCCCTTGATGCGCAGCGACGGGACGCCGAACACGACACCGACGCCGGTGGCGAGCAGGCCGCCGAGCAGCACCGCCACGAGCATCGGCATGCCCTCGACGCGCACGAAGAAGTTGTACGCCGCGTAGGCGCCCACCGCCATGAACGCGCCGGCGCCCAGCGAGATCTGGCCGCAGTAGCCAACCAGCACGTTCAGCCCGAGCGCGGCCAGCGACAGGATCAGGAACGGGATCAGGATCGCGCGCAGCAGGTACTCGTCGGCCAGCAGCGGCACCGCGACGAACGCGACCGCCAGCAGGATCGCGATGGTCCAGCGATCCTGCCGGATCGGGAAGATCTGCTGGTCGGCGCGGTAGCTGGTCTTGTACTGGCCGTTTTCTCGGTAGAACATGGATGTCTCGTTGATCTTTCGGCTTCGGCCCGCTTCGCTTAACTTGCCTGCGGCAAGTTGGCCTTCGCCGAAGAATCATTGCCCGCGTTCATACGCGGTCAATGATCTTTTCGCCGAACAGGCCCTGCGGACGCACCAGCAGGAACGCGAGCGCGAGCACGTAGGCGAACCAGATCTCGATGCCGCCGCCGAGCATCGGCCCGATGTAGACCTCGGACAGCTTCTCGCCCACGCCGATGATCAGCCCGCCGACGATCGCGCCGGGCACCGAGGTCAGCCCACCGAGGATCACCACCGGCAGCGCCTTCAGCGCGACCAGGCTCAGCGAGAACTGCACGCCCAGCTTGCTGCCCCAGATGATGCCGGCCACCAGCGCCACGAAGCCGGCGACGCTCCAGACGATCACCCAGATGCGGTTGAGCGGGATGCCGATCGACTGCGCCGCCTGGTGGTCGTCGGCCACCGCGCGCAGCGCGCGGCCGGTGGCGGTCTTCTGGAAGAACAGGCTCAGCAGCGCAACCAGCGCGGCGGCGATCACCGCGGCGTACAGGTCTTCCTTGTTGATCAGCACGCCGCCCTCGAACAGGCTCTCGAACAGGAAGATCGGGTCCTTCGGCAGGCCGACGTCGATCTTGTAGATGTCGCTGCCGAAGATGGTCTGGCCGAAGCCGTCGAGGAAGTAGGTGATGCCCAGCGTGGCCATCAGCAGCGTGATGCCCTCCTGGTTGACCAGCCGGCCGAGCACCAGCTTCTCGACCAGCCAGGCAACGACGATCATCACCGCCATCGCGGCGACGAACGCCAGCAGGTTGGCCAGCAGCTTGCTGTCGAAGCCCAGCAGTGCCGGGAACCACTCCGAGAAGCGCGCCATCGCGAGCGCCGCGAACAGCACCATCGCGCCCTGCGCGAAGTTGAACACCCCGCTGGCCTTGAAGATCAGCACGAAGCCCAGTGCGATCAGCGAGTACAGCATGCCGGCCATCAGGCCGCCGAACAGGGTCTCGATGAAGAATCCCATGGCCAGCCTTCAGTGGGAGGTGCCCAGGTAGGCGCTGATCACGTCGGGGTTGCTGCGCACCTCGTCGGGCGTGCCGTCGCCGATCTTCCTGCCGTAGTCGAGCACGACGACGCGGTCGCTGATGTCCATCACGACGCCCATGTCGTGCTCGATCAGCACGACGGTGGTGCCGTACTCGTCGTTGACGTCGAGGATGAAGCGGCTCATGTCCTGCTTCTCCTCGACGTTCATGCCGGCCATCGGCTCGTCGAGCAGCAGCACCTGCGGCTCCATCGCCAGCGCACGGCCCAGGTCCACGCGCTTCTGCAGGCCGTAGGGCAGGCGGCCGACCGGCGTCTTGCGGTAGGCCTGGATCTCGAGGAAGTCGATGATCTTCTCGACGAAGGCGCGGTGCTCGGTCTCCTCGCGCTCGGCGGCGCCCCAGCGGATCGCTTGCTGGAAGAGGTTCGACTTCATGCGCAGGTTGCGCCCGGTCATGATGTTCTCGAGCACGCTCATGCCCTTGAACAGCGCCAGGTTCTGGAACGTGCGCGCCACGCCCATCTCGGCGACCTGACGCGAGTTCATGTGGCTGAAGGTCTTGCCGCGGAACGTGATCGATCCCTCCTGCGGCTGGTACACGCCGTTGATGCAGTTGAGCATGCTGCTCTTGCCGGCGCCGTTGGGCCCGATGATCGCGCGCACCTCGTGCTCGCGCACGTCGAAGCTGATGTCGGTCAGCGCCTTCACGCCGCCGAAGCGCAGCGAGATGTTCCTCACCTCGAGGATCACGTCGCCGACGCGGCGCTGGCGCGCGCCGGCGTCGACGCGCGCGTCCGACGCTGCCGCGGCGTCGTTCAAGCCGCCCTCCGCAGTGCCGGATACGTCTTGGCGTCGACGATCCTCAGCGTCGCCGACACGCTGCCGGTGCGCCCGTCCTCAAACTTGACCTGCGTCTCGATGTACTGCTCGCTCTTGCCGCCGTACATCGCGTCGACGAGCACCCGGTACTTGTCGCCGATGTAGCCGCGGCGCACCTTGCGCGTGCGCGTGAGCTCGCCGTCGTCGGCGTCGAGCTCCTTGTGCAGCACCAGGAAGCGGCTGATCTGGCTGCCGGCGAGCTTGTCGTCGGCGGCGAGGTCGGCGTTGACCTTCTCGACGCACTCGCGGACCAGTTCGAGCACCTCCTTCTTGCACGCGAGGTCGGTGTAGCCGGCGTACGGCAAGTTGCGTCGCTCGGCCCAGTTGCCCACCGCCTCGAAGTCGATGTTGACGAAGGCGCAGACCTTGTCGCGCTGGTCGCCGAAGGCCACCGCCTCCTTGATGTGCGGGAAGAACTTGAGCTTGTTTTCGATGTACTTGGGCGCGAACATCGCGCCGTCGGCCATGCGGCCGACGTCCTTCGCGCGGTCGATGATCTTCAGGTGTCCCCCGGCGTCGAGGAAACCGGCGTCGCCGGTGTGGTACCAGCCGTCGGGCGTGAGCACCTCGGCGGTGGCCTCGGGGTTCTTGTAGTACTCCTTCAGCAGCCCGGCCGACTTGACGAGGATCTCGCCGTTGTCGGCGAGCCTGATCTCGACGCCCTCGATCGGCACGCCCACCGTGTCGGCCTTGGCCTCGTGGTCGGGCTGCAGGCAGACGAATACCGCGGTCTCGGTGCTGCCGTACAGCTGCTTCAGGTTGATGCCGATCGAGCGGTAGAAGGTGAACAGGTCGGGGCCGATCGCCTCGCCGGCGGTGTAGGCCACGCGCACGCGGCTGAAGCCCAGCGTGTTGCGCAGCGGGCCGTAGATCAGCAGGTTGCCCAGCGCGTAGTTCAGCCGGTCGAACGTGCCCACGGGCCTGCCGTCCATGCGCGCCGGGCCGACGCGTCTGGCCAGCTCCATGTACCTGTGGAACAGCCAGCGCTTGATCGCGCCGGCGTCCTCCATGCGGATCATCACGCTGGTCAGCAGCGCCTCGAAGATGCGTGGCGGCGCGAAGTAGTAGGTCGGCCCGATCTCCTTCAGGTCGATCGTCACCGTGCTCGACGACTCGGGGCAGTTGACCACGTAGCCGCAGGCCAGCCACTGGGCGTAGCTGAAGATGTTCTGCCCGATCCACGCCGGCGGCAGGTAGGCGAGCACCTCCTCGTGCTCGGTCAGCCTGTCGAAGCGCGCGCCGGCGCTGGCGCGGTCGAGCAGCGTGAAATGCGTGTGCACCACGCCTTTCGGGTTGCCGGTGGTGCCCGAGGTGAAGAACATCGCCGCGACGTCGTCGGCGCGCCCCTTGGCGACCTCGTCGTCGAACAGCCGCGGGTGCTGCTTGTCGTGCTCGGCGCCGGCGGCGAGCAGCACGTCGAGCGACGCCAGCCCTGGCTCGGCGTAGTTGCGCAGCCCGCGCGGGTCGTCGTACCAGATGCGCGCCAGCTGCGGGCACTGCGCGCGGATCTCGAGCATCTTGTCGACCTGCTCCTGGTCCTCGACGATCGCGAAGTCGACCTCGGCGTTGCGGATCGGGTAGACGAACTCCGCCGCCACCGCGTCCTGGTACAGCGGCACCGGCACGGCGCCGAGCGCCTGCGAAGCCAGCATCGCGGCGTACAGGCGAGGGCGGTTCTCGCCGACGATCACGATGTGGTCGCCGCGCTTCAGCCCGGCCTGCTCGAGCCCGCAGGCGAGCTGGCGCACCAGCGTCGCCAGCGCGGCCCAGGTCAGCGTCTGCCAGATGCCGTACACCTTCTCGCGCAGCGCCGGCGCCTGCGGGCGCTTGACGGCGTGCTCGAGCAACAGGCGGGGGAACGTGGCGGTCACTGCGGTCTCCTGCGGACGAGGGGCAGGGGCGCGTGGGCACCCCGGGACCGTGGCGTCCTGAGGGGTCCGATTCTGGGAACATGTTTGACGCCGGGTTGTCGTTGCGACGACAATCTGCGGGCTTGTCCTATGCGGCTTTTCCCGAGGTGAGATCCGGCGTCGTGCCGGCAACGGCGCTGCTGGCGCGCTCGCGCGCGCCGCATGCCGTCGAGCTGCGCAGCATCCCGTGGCTGCGCACGCTCGACCGCGTCGAGCGTGCGCGTGCCGAGGCCGACCTGCGCGTGGTCGACGTCGAGGTCGGCGAGTACGTGTGCCGGGTCGGCCGTCCGGTGACCTACTGGTTCGGGCTGATCGACGGGCTGCTGAAGATGAGCAACGACAGCGCGCTGGGCCTGCCGATGACCTTCACCGGGCTGCCCCCCGGCGGCTGGTTCGGCGAAGGCACGGTGCTCAAGCACGAGCCGTACCGCTACAACATCCAGGCGCTGCGGCGCAGCGTGGTCGCCGGGCTGACGGTGGCCACCTTCGACTGGCTGCTCGACCGCAGCATCGGCTTCAACCGCTTCGTGATGATGCAACTCAACGAACGGCTGGGCCAGTTCATCGGCGCGCGCGAGATCGACCGCCTGACCGAGCCTGACCAGCGCGTCGCGCGCAGCCTGGCCGCGCTGTTCCACCCGGTGCTGTATCCGGGGGTCGGCGAGCTGCTGCGCATCACGCAGCAGGAGCTGGGTTACCTCGTCGGGCTGTCGCGTCAGCGTGTCAACGTCGCCCTCGGGCACCTGCAGCAGCAGCAGCTGATCCGCATCGAGTACGGCGGCGTGCGCGTGATCGACCTCGAGCGGCTGCGCCGCTACGGCTGAGCGCCGCGCAGGGGGGCGGCGTCGGGCGTCGGGTTCGCGACCCCGGCCGCGACGTGCCCGGCGGGCACGTGCGACGCCGCGTGCTCGACGTGGCCGGTCTGGTCGTCGAAGAAGAAGTCGGGCTCGAACTCGCGCAGGAACTCGCCCTTCGGCAGGCCGCCGAGGAACATCGCCTCGTCGACGTCGATGCGCCAGTCCATCAGCGTGCGGATCGCGCGCTCGTGCGCCGGCGCGCTGCGCGCGGTGACCAGCGCGGTGCGGATGCGCATGCGCGGCGCCGGCTGCTGCTGCAGCCGGTGCAGCGCCTCGAGCAACGGCTTGAACGGCCCCGGCGCCAGCGGCGTCGCGGCGCGCGCGTGCTCGTGGTCGTGGAACGCGTCGATGCCGCCGCTGCGGAACACCCGCTCGGCCTCGTCGGAGAACAGCACCGCGTCGCCGTCGAAGGCGATGCGCACTTCGTGTGGGTGGCGCTGCGACGCGCGCGCGCTGTGCGGGTACACGCGCGCGGCCGGCACGCCGGCGGCCAGCGCGGCGCGCACGTCGGCCTCGTTGGCCGACAGGAACAGGTTGGCCTTCAGCGGGCGCAGGTAGCGCCACGGGCTCTCGCCGCGGGTGAACACGCCGCGGTCGATCGCCAGCGCGTAGTGGCGCGCCGAGCGGAACACGCGCAGCCCCGACACCGGGTCGTTGCGCGACAGCACGACCACCTCGACGCGCTCGCGCTCGGCGCCATCGGCGTTGAACGCCAGCAGCTTGTGCACCAGCGAGAACGCGACGCCCGGCGGAGCGGGTTCGTCGAGCCGCGCCAGCTGCAGCTGCATGTAGGCGCGGTCGTCGCCGGCCTCGAAGACGCGGTTCTCGTCCTCGAAGTCGAACAGCGCGCGCGACGAGATCGCGACGACGAGTCGACCTTCGAGGGACGCGGGCATGCGGCCGATGGTAAGCCGCCGCGCGGCACCGGCCCGCGGCGGCGCGGGCTCAGTGCACGAACCCGATCGGCGCGCGCTTGGCGCCCGCCTCGGGCAGGTCGCGCACCTCGACGGCGTCGCGGCCGTCGAGCCGGGCGTTGCCGAAGGCGGTCATCCACGCGCGGCGCATCTCGCGCGGCGCCAGCTCGGCCATGCGCTCGAGCACCGCGTCGACCGGCTGCGGGTCGAAACGCTCGCCCCACGCGTGGGCCTGCCGGATGCCCGCGTACAGCCGCAGCGCGATCGTGCGCGCCGCGTCGCGGTCGGGCATCTGCACCTCGAACACGTTCATGCGGTTGAGGATCGGTTCGGGGATCGCGCGCTCGTCGTTGGCGGTGGCGACCCAGATCACCTGGCTGGCGTCGATCGCGACCTCGGCGAACTCGTCGGTGAAGTGGTGCGCGGTGTCGTGCTCGAGCAGGCTGTACAGCGCGCCCAGCGGGTCGTAGGCGTGTTCGCCGCGCGCCTTGTCGATTTCGTCGACGACCATCACCGGGTTGGCGTAGTTGCCGTCGACCAGCGTCTCGAACACCTTGCCCGGGCGTGCCCCCTTCCACTGGCTGGAGGCGCCCGAGAGCACCCATCCGGCGGTCAGCGAGCTCATCGAGACGAAGCCCAGCCCGGTGCCCAGCAGCTGCGCGACCTCGCGCGCGAAGTGCGTCTTGCCGACGCCGGGCGGGCCCAGCAGCAGCATCGGCGTGATCTCGAGCGCATCGCGGCTGTCGTGGCACAGCGCGAGCTGGCGCTTCACGTCGTCGAGCGCCGGGTGGAAGTTCGGCAGCTCGTCGTACAGGTGGTCCATCGCCAGCAGCCCGGCCGGCTTGACCTGGAAGCGCTCGGGGCCCTTTTCGAGCATGCGCTCGTACGTGGCACGCAGCGACTCGTGCTCCTTCGGCGGCAGCTTGGCCAGCCGCTTCTCGACGTCGCCGACGCGGTAGACGTTGCGCATCTGGGCGATCGGGATCGCCGGGCGGTCGACCGGAACCAGTTCGTGCGACGACGACATGCACACCTCCAGACCATGCACACGTGCCTATGATTCAAGCAAACCGGGGTGGGTTTCAACCCCGGAGCAACGGGGGAATTCCCGACAACTGGCCGCAAGGTGCGCGCCGGGCTCAGCGCACCCAGGTGTTGAGCTGGATGATCGGCAGCAGCACGGCGAGCACGATCAGCATCACCAGCACGCCCATCACGACGATCAGAAGCGGCTCGAGGATCGTCGCCAGCGCCAGCGCGCGGCGCTGCACTTCGGCGCCCTGCTGGCCGGCGGCGCGCTGCAGCATCTGCGGCAGTGTGCCGGTCTGTTCGCCGAGGCGCGCGAACATCGCCAGCAGGCCGGGAAAACGCTTCTTCGCGGCCAGCGCCGCGGCCAGCGGTGCGCCTTCGCGCACCTGCACCAGCGCGTCCATCGCGTCGGCGCGCATCGCGCGGTTGCCCAGCGTCTCGGCGGCGGCCTGCAGCGCCTTGAGGATCGGCACGCCGGCGCCGGCGAGCATCGCCAGCGTGCCGGCGAAGCGCGCCGCGTTGTAGCCGCGCGCCAGGCGCCCGACCAGCGGCAGCTTCAGCCAGCCGGCGTCGAACCGCTCGCGGAACGCGTCGCTGCGCAGCGCCAGCACCAGCGCCGCGCCGCCGGCGGCCAGCGCCAGCAGCACCAGCCAGCCCCAGTGGCGCACGAAGTCGCTGACCGCCAGCATCGCCACCGTCAGCGCCGGCAGCGCGCGCTTCGAACCGGCGAACACGCTGGCCACCTGCGGCACGACGTAGGTGACGAGGAACACCACGATCGCCACCGCGATCACCGAGACGATCGCCGGGTACAGCGTCGCGCCGACCAGCTTGGCCTTGAGCGCCTGGCGCGCCTCGAGGTCGTCGGCCAGGCGTTCGAGCACCGCGCCGAGCGCGCCGCTGTGCTCGCCGGCGGCGACCACCGCGCGATAGACGTCGTCGAACTCGCGCGGCGCCGCGGCCAGCGCGCGCGCGAACGTGCTGCCGGCGTTGACCTCGGCGCGCAGGTGCGCCACCAGCTCGCGCTGGCGGGTGTCGTCGGCTTCGTCGGCGAGCGCGGTCAGCGCGCGCTCGAGCGGCAGTCCCGAGGCGACCAGGCCCGCGAGCTGGCGCGTCCACACCGCCAGCGTGGTCGCGCCGAACACGCGCCGCCCGAAGCGCACCGCGCGCGCGTCGCCGGCGGCCACCGGCGCCACCGCCAGCGGCACCAGCGCCTGCGCGCGCAGCTGGGCGCGCGCGGCCTTCGCGTTGTCGGCCTCGAGCAGGCCGGTGGTCGGCTTGCCGGCGGCGTCGAGCGCCTCGAACCTGTATGCGGGCATCGCGTCAGTCGCGGGTCACGCGCATGACCTCCTCCGGCGACGTGATGCCCTCGGCGACCAGCCGCTCGCCGTCCTCGCGCATCGAGCGCAGCCCGGCGGCCTCGGCGGCGACGAACAGCTGGCTCTCGGCGGCGCGCGCGTGGATCAGCGAGCGCACCTTGTCGTCGGCGACCATCAGCTCGTACACGCCGGTGCGGCCCTTGTAGCCGGTGTGCCCGCAGGCGGCGCAGCCCACCGGGTGGTAGCGCCCGCGGTCGTCGCGCCGCCGGCACCCGGGGCACAGCTTGCGCACCAGGCGCTGCGCGAGCACGCCCAGCAGCGAGCTCGACAGCAGGAACGGCTCGACGCCCATGTCGGTCAGCCGCGTCACCGCGCTGGGCGCGTCGTTGGTGTGCAGCGTGGCCAGCACCAGGTGCCCGGTGAGGGAGGCCTGGATCGCGATCTGCGCGGTCTCGAAGTCGCGGATCTCGCCGATCATGATCACGTCGGGGTCCTGGCGCAGGATCGCGCGCAGCGCCTTCGCGAAGGTCAGCTCGATCTTCGGGTTGACCTGCGTCTGGCCGATGCCCGGCAGCTCGTACTCGATCGGGTCCTCGACGGTGAGCACGTTGGTGGTCGCGGTGTCCACGGTCAGCAGCGAGGCGTACAGCGTGGTCGTCTTGCCGCTGCCGGTGGGGCCGGTGACGAGCACGATGCCGTGCGGCTGCTGCACCAGCCGGCGAAAGCCCGCCAGCACGTCGCCGCTCATGCCCAGGCCCTCGAGCGTGAAGCGGCTCTCGCTCTTGTCGAGCAGGCGCAGCACGGCGCGCTCGCCGTGCGCGCTGGGCAGCGTCGAGACGCGCACGTCGATCGCGCGCTGGCCGATGCGCAGGCTGATGCGCCCGTCCTGCGGCAGGCGCTTCTCGGCGATGTCGAGCTCGGCCATGATCTTCAGCCGGCTGATCAGCGCCGCGTGCAGCGCCTTGTTCGGCTGCACCACCTCGCGCAGCGTGCCGTCGACGCGGAAGCGCACGCTCGAGCTGCGCTCGTACGGCTCGATGTGGATGTCGCTCGCGCCGTCCTTGGCCGCCTGTGTCAGCAGCGCGTTGAGCATGCGGATGATCGGGGCGTCGTCGGCGGCCTCGAGCAGGTCCTCGACGGCGGGAAGGTCCTGCATCAGGCGCGACAGGTCGACCGCGCTCTCGACCTCCCCGACCACCGCCGCGGCGCTCGACTCGCCCCCGGCGTAGGCGGCGGCGATGCGCTGCGCCAGCGTCGCCGAGGCCTCGCGCTCGAAGGCCTCGACGTCGAACACGCGCAGCACCTCGGACAGCGCCGCCGGCGGCGTGGTCTCGCCGGCCCACAGCGTCAGCGTGCGGCCGTCGTCCTCGAGCAGCAGCGTGTTCGCCTTCGCGAAGGCGTACGGCAGCGGGTGGCGCGCGCCCATCGTGACGGCCTCAGGGCACGACTTGTCCGCTGGGCAACACCGTGCCCGACGGTGGCTGCGGCGGGGCAGCCGCGGCCGCTGCCGGGGCGGACGGCGCAGGCGGCGCCAGCGGCGGTGTCGCGGGCGGCGCCGCCGGCGCCTCGCGCATCGGCGGCAGCACCGGGGCCTCGTTGATCGGCAGCACCTGGCTCGGCGTCGGCTGCGCGTCCTTCTGCTGCGCGCGGATCAGGTCGTAGCGGTCCAGCGACAGGCGCGCGCTGCTGTCGGCGTCGCGCATGATCACCGGGCGCAGGAACACCATCAGGTTGGTGCGCTGCTTGGTGCGGTTCTGGTTGCGGAACAGCCCGCCGACGACCGGCAGGTCGCCGAGCACCGGCACCTGCGAGCGGCTCTCCTCGAAGCGGTCCTCGATCAGCCCCCCGAGCACGAGGATCGCGCCGTCGTCGACGACCACCGTCGACTCGATCGAGCGCTTGCTCGTCGACGGGCCGGCGTTCGAGGTGCCCGGCGCGACGCGCGCGTCGACGCTCGACGACTCCTGGTAGATCGTCATGCGCACGCTGCCGCCCTCGCCGATCTGCGGCTTGATGCGCAGCGTCAGCCCGACGTCCTTGCGCTCGATGGTCTGAAACGGGTTGGTCACCGCGCCGGTGCCGGTGTTGGTGAACTGGCCGGTGACGAAGGGCACGTTGGCGCCGACGACGATCTTCGCCTCCTCGTTGTCGAGCGTGATCAGGTTCGGCGTCGAGACGATGTTGGTGTTGGTCTGGCTCTGCAGCATGCGCGCGATCGCCGCCAGCGCGTAGGTGCCCCCGTAGTTGCGCAGCAGCGCGAAGTTCAGCCCCTCGCCCAGCGAAACGCCCTCGACGTTGCCGCCGGCGGTGCCGGTGGTGATGCCGATGATGTTGCCGGTGCTGCCGAAGTTGGTGCCGGTGCCGGCGACGAAGCGGTCGCCCTTGCTGCCCAGCAGCCCCTGCCACTGGAAACCGAAGTCGGCGGCGTTGTCGCCCTTGACCTCGACGATCATGCTCTCGATGTAGACCTGCGCGCGGCGCGTGTCGAGCTGCTCGATCATCGCGCGGATCTGCCGGTACATCGGCTCGGGCGCGGTGATGATCAGCGAGTTGGTCGACGGGTCGGCCTGCACGAAACCGCCGGTCGACGGCCCGGTCGACGCGGCCAGCGGCGCGGCGGCCGGCGTCGCCGCGGCGCCCGTCAGGCCGGCCGTCGCCGGTGTCGTCGGCGCGGTGGGCGCGGCCGGCGCGGCCGACGCCGCGCCACCAGCCCCGCTGGCGCCGCCCGTCGCGAAGGCCGCACGCAGCACCGTGGCGAGCTTGGTTGCGTCGGCGTTCTTCAGGTGCACGACCCAGATCTGGCCCGCCGGGCCGGCGCCGGCGGCGGGCACGTCGAGCTTGTCGATCAGCGCGCGCACCTGGCCCAGGCGCGCGTTGTTCGGCGCGCGCACGATCAGCGCGTTGGCACGCCCGTCGGGCAGCACCTGCACCGCGCCGCCGCCGATCGCGGCGGCCGGCGCGCCGGGCACCAGCGCCTGGCCGCCGTCGGCGGCCAGGCGCTGCACCAGTGGCGCCAGGTCGGCCGCGACCGCGTGTTTCAGCGGCACCACCTCGACGTCGGCGGCCGAGGGCTGGTCGAGCGCGGCGATGATCTTCGCGATGCGCTGCAGGTTGTCGGCGTAGTCGGTGATCACCAGCGACGCGCTCGCCGGGTTCGCGTTGATCGTGTTGTTCGGACTGATCAGCGGGCGCAGGATCGCCACCAGGTTGTTCGGGTTCTCGTAGCTCAGGCGGAAGATCTGCGTGAGGATGGTGTCGCCGCGCGCGGTCGGCGCGTCGACCGACACGGTGCCGGTCTGCAGCTTGGCGTCGGCCTCGGGCACCACCTTGAGCAGGCCGTTGTTCTCGACCACCGTGAAGCCCAGCCCGCGCAGCGCCGCCAGGAAGCTGAGGTAGGCCTGGCGCACCGTCTGCGGCTGCTCGCTGTACAGCGTGATCGCGCCGCGCACGCGCGGGTCGACGACGATCGCGCGGTCGATCATCGCGCTCATCGCCCGGCTGACCGCGTCGATGTCGGCGTTGACGAAGTTCAGCGTCACCGGGGTGCGCGAACGCAGCGCCGGGCTCTGCATTCCGGCGTCGCGCGACGCATCGCCCTGCGCAGCCGCCGGGGCCGCCGCGCCGAGCGCCAGCAGCATCGCCAACGCGGTGGGGGTGCCGCACCGGGCGCGGGGAGGGTGGTGCATCAGGGGCATGCTCATCCGATCGAAACGAGGGTCGACGCGCCTTGGCGCCGCCCGATGATGTTCAGCAGGTTGTCCAGCGCGGCCTCGCTGCCCGGCGCGGCCTGGCCACGGCCGCGAAACTGCAGTCGGCCACCAGCCAGGCGCCCGCTGCCGTCCAGCCGCAGCGCGCCGTCGAGCGTCGACAGCGCCAGCGCGGTCGCGCCGTCGCCCTGGCCCTGCAGCGTCAGGCGGTAGCTGCCCAGCGGGTCGACCGTCGACAGCCGCGACGACACGCCGAGCAGGTCCAACTGCGCCGCGCCGTCGAAGGCGACGCGGTTGCCGGCCCACACGAATCGCGCCGCCGACGCGCTCAGCCGCGCGCGCCCGCCGGGCTGCAGCGTGTTCCACGGCGTGCCCAGGCCGGCCAGCCAGGCCATCGGCCACTGGCCGACGGCGCCGTCGGCGCGCGGCTGCAGCGCCAGCGTCTGCCGCGACAGCCCGGGTTGCCAGTGCAGCACCAGGTCACCGTCGATGCAGCCGTCGTGCGTCAGCACCAGGTCGAAGCCGCTGCCGCGCCAGCGCAGTTGCCAGCCCAGACGCCCGGGCAGGGCCGCCGCGTCGCGGCTGTCGGGCCCGCCGGTGAGCACCGGCACCGCGCTGCCGCGCCACGCCGTGCCGCGCGCGTCGGCCAGCAGCAGCCGGCCGTCGGTGCCGGCGGCCAGCGCGCGCGCCAGCCACGCCGCGGGGGCGAACGCCGGCAGCGCCAGCAAGGCGCCGACGAGTATGCCCCACAGCGCCCAGCGCCGCGTCGCGTGGCGGCGCCGCTTCCAGGCCAGTTCCGACAGCGTCGACTCGGCGTGCGTGCTGCGGGCGAAGGCTGCGGCGCGGCGCCGCGGCAGCCAGGCGGCGACGCGGCGGCTCACGACCCGCCGCCCCCGTCGGGCAGCGCCAGCACGACACTGCCCGCGTACCCCTCGGGTCCGCGCACCAGCTGCGCCTCGACCGGCCGCGCGCGCGCGCCGCTGCGCACCTCGGCGAGCCAGTCGCGCAGCTGCGCCCCGTCGACGCCGGCCAGCGTCACGGTCGCGCGGTCGCCGGCCAGCGTCAGCCGCGCCGCGTCGCCCAGCCGTGCCGTCGACGCCTGCAGCGCGGCCACCGCCTTCGTCGCCGACACCGCGGGCGTCGCGCGCAGTTCGCGCGCCTCGGCGGCCAGCCGCTGCATCTGCTGCCACTGCCGCTCGAGCCGCTCGAGTTCGAGCGGTGCGGTGCGCGCGGTGCGCCACGCCGGCGCGACGGCGACCGCCCACAGCACGAACGCACCGGCCACCGCGGCGGCCAGCGCGAGCAGGCGGCGTTCTCGCGGCGCCAGCGCGCGCCAGCGGTCGCGCCACGGCGCCAGCCGCGCACCGAACGCGGCGGCCAACGCGTCGCCGCGCGACGTCACGACCGCACCCCCGCGCCGCCGGCGCGCGACAGCCGCAACCGCCCGTCGACCGACTCGAGCTGCCAGCCGTCGGCGCGCAACCGCCGGCGGAAGGCCTCGACCTGCGCCTCGTCCCAGCCCGCGGCGGCAAAGCTCAGGCTGTCGCCCTCGTAGCGCAGCGTCTGCGCCGGCCCCTGCGGCTCGGGCCACGCGCCGGCGGCGGCGTCCAGCAGCGCCTCCAGGTCCGACGCGCCGGCGCGGCCGGCGGCGCCACGCAGCACCGCGGTCTCGCGCTGCATCTGCAGCGGCGCGTCGAGCACCGCGCGCACCTGCGGGTGCGTGCTGCGCAGCAGCTCGACCATCGCCTGACGCCGCTCGTCGATCGCGCTGCGCTGCTGCCAGGCCCACAGGTTCAGCCCGACCAGGTGCAGCGCCGCGAGCGCCGCCAGCCCGAGCCGCACCGGCCGCCACGCCGGCGACCGCAGCCGCTGCAGCAGGTCGCGCAGCGCGCGCGTGCCGCGGTGGCGCGGCGCGAGGTCGAACTGGCGCAGGTTCCACAGCGTGCGCGCCGGCTGCAGCGCGCGTTCGTCGTCGCCGAGCACCTGCACCGGCGCGCCGAGCCAGCGCTCGGCCGGCGCCGCCGCCGCCGGGCTCGCGGTCCAGCGCACGCCGTCGCCCGGGCGCTGCGCCAGCCAGGCACGCGCCAGCGTGCCCTGCACACGCATCTGCACCACACCCTGCGCGTCGCTCCAGGCGAGCGTCAGCGCGCCGCCGGCGTCGGCGTCGTCGGGCAGCCAGAAGTGCCCGTGCGGGGGCTCGTCGGGCCAGGTCGACGGCAGCACGCGTTCGACGCTGCGGCCTGCCTGTTCGAGCACGGCGATGTGCGCCGCCAGCCACGCCTTGTGCACCGCGGCGACCCAGGTCGGCTGCCCGGACACGGCCCCCGGCGCGAGCGCGAAGTGCATCGCCTCGGGTTCGTCGAGCAGCGCATCTTCGAGCACACCGGCCAGCGCGGCGCGCAGACGTGCCGGCGGCGCCTTCGGCAGCGTGACGCGGTGCCAGCCCACGTCGCCGTCGGCGAGCACGGCGACCACGCTGTCGGCGCGCGGCAGCAGCGCCGCGGCGCTGCGCCCGTGCCGGCGCGGCGTCAGCCCGTCGTCGCTGAGCACGTACGCGAACTCGCCGCCCGGCCGCGCCGCCGGTGCGCCGCCGCCGGCGCGCAGGCGCTCGCGCGGCGGGATCAGGATCACGAGCAGCGACATCGTGGCGGTGCAGGGGGCGTCATGGGTCGGTGCCGAGCGTCGTCGCGGCGCGGCACGGGCCAGGGCCGCCGCTCGGCGCGCGCAGCATAACCCCCGACGGCGGGCGCAGTGGCACGCACGGGATCGCGAGGCGGTCGCATCACCGCGTCAGCACCGTGTTCACGCGCTCGCGTTGCAGCGTGACCACATCGCGGTCGACGCGCTGCACCAGCGAGCGCTCCTCGAGCACGCGATCGTCGAGTCGGATGCGCGCCTCGACGACGAAGAACTGGCTCGACACCGCGGCACCGTCGAAGCGGACCTCGGTGTCGGCGCCGAGCAGCGCCTTGGCCTGCTCGACCGACCGGAACGGGTCGCGATCGCGCGCCTGCACCAGCCGCTCGGCGCTGCCGCCGTCGAGGCCCTCGAGCGCGGCCATCAGCACCTCGCGTGGCGCGGTGTTCAGGTTCACCGGTGTCGGCGTCGGCAGCAGCACCAGCCACGGCGCCAGCCGCGCGACGGCCGACGCGTCGAGCCCGAGCCAGCGCAGTTCGTCGACGCGGCGCGGTGCCAGCGGCGCGGTGCCGGGGTCCTCGCCCCAGGCGTCGCGCAGCCCGGCGGCGATCTGCTCGGCCAGCGACGCCGGCAGCCCGCCCGCCTGGCACAGCCGCTGCAGCATGCGCAGCTGCGCCGCGTCGACCTTGCCCTCGGTGTCGACGAGGTTGCGCAGGTTCAGCCGCGCCTGCGCGTCGTGGATGCGGCCCGACATGAAGGCCTCGGGGCCCGTGTCGGCGTGGTGCTCGCCGTCGACGGCGAGGAAGGTCGACAGCCGCGCCTCGGCCAGCGGCACCGCCCAGGGCTCGCCGAGGTGGTCCGGGCCGCCGCTGCGCGCGTCTTCGCGCAGGATCAGCCGCACCCAGTCGAGCGCGCCTTGCAGGATCCACGCCGACTGCAGCCGCGCGCGTTCGGCCACCTCCACCTGCACCGCGCGCCACTGCTGCCAGATCATGCCGGCAGCCAGCGTCGCCACCAGCGTCACGACGAGCATCGCCACCAGCAGCGCGGCGCCGCGCTGGCGTGCCGGGCGGCGTGCCGGCGTCACCCGGCGGCGCTGCAGTCGCGGTGCGTCCCGCGTCATGGCAGCATCTGCGGCGCCAGCGCGACGTCGCGGGTCAGCGTGCCGCCCCAGCCGGCGCTGCCGTCGAACTCGAGCACGAGGCGCACGCCACCGGGCAGTTCCTCGACCTGCCGCGCGGCCGCCGGCGGCTGCGACGCCGCGTCCGCGGGGGCCGACGCGCCGGCCGCCGGCACCGGGGCGGTGCGCGTCAGGTCGCCGCTGGACTGCGCGTTGCTCCAGCCGTCGCGGCGGAAGAAGTACAGCTGCACGCCGGCGACGCCGCCGAGCGCACGCAACTGGTTCGCCTCGTTGCCCAGCAGCTGCTGGCTGCCCAGCCAGCTGTCCTGCAGCGCGGCGACGCGCGTGACCACCGGGCCGCTCCAGCGCGTGAGCTGGTTGCCGCGGTGCGCCCAGACGACGACCTGCACGCCGCCGTCGGCGTCGCGCACCAGCCGCAGCGATGCGCCATCGAAGGCGATGGCCGGCACCACGTCGGTCGGGTGCAGTCGCTGCAGGTCCTGCGCCCACTGCGCGAGCACCGTGTTCAGCCGCAGCGTGCGCTCCATCTGCGCGGCGTTGGTTTCGCGCGAGCGGGCGATGCCGTCGATGCCGCGCCAGGCCAGCGCCGTCAGCGTAGCCATCACGACCAACGCGACGAGCACCTCGACCAGCGTGAAGCCGCGCGGTGCCGGCCGTGTGCGTCGCCGTGCCGTGGGCTGGGCCGGTCGAGGCATCAGAACCTCGGCAGCACGGTCGACAGCGTCAGCAGCGGCATGCCGTCCTCGTCGGCGATGCGCGCGTCGACGCGGCGGAAGTTCGGGTTCGGCGTCGCACGCACCTCAAGCCGGCCGGCGTAGCGGCGGCCGAGCTGCTCGCAGCCGAAGTCGCTGTCGCCGATGCCGGGGAACTGGCGCGTCAGCCGCAGCTCGGTGAGGCGGTTGTCGGCACACCACTGCGCGGCGCTGACGTCGGTCAGGCGCTGGGTGTTGCCGGCCAGCGCCCCGGCGGCCTTCAGCCCGGCGCCGAGCGTGATCGCGACCACCGCGGTGGCCACCAGCACCTCGACCAGCGTGAAGCCGCGCGGCGGCGGGCAAAGCGGCGTCACTGGGCGCCCTCGGCGGCCAGCGGCGCGAACGGCGCGAGGCCGTCGGTGGCCAGCACCAGCCGGCGCTCGCCGAGCGCGAGCACGACGCGCTGCGCCGGCAGCAGCGGCTCGGGGCCGAGCACCAGCGCACGGGCGCCGACGACTTCGGCGGTGACCTCGTCGTCGAGGAAGCGCTGCGGCAGTTTCGACGACGGCGGCAACCCGACGAAGCGGAACTGCGCACGGTCGGCAGCGTCGGCCGACGCCACCTCGAAGCGCACCGGCAGCGCCGACGCGCGGGCCTCGGCGCGCGCCGACTCGAGCAGCGCGGCCAGCCGCGCCGCGTCGCGTTCGAGGCGCGCGGCGCTGCCGTCGTGCAGCGCGAAGCTGACCGCGCCGGCGGCGATCGCGAACAGCGCGACCACCACCAGCAGCTCGACCATCGTGAAGCCGCGGGGGCGGCGGGGCGGGCGCATCGCGAACGCCGTCGGGCCGGCGTCGGCCCCTACTGCCAGGAGCCGACGTCGGCGTCGTTGCCTTCACCGCCGGGCTGGCCGTCGGCGCCGAAGCTGAACACGTCGATCTCGCCGCGCACGCCGGGGTTGAGGTACTGGTACGGCCGGCCCCAGGGGTCGTTGGGCAGCTTGTCGAGGTAGGGCTTCCAGTTCGTCGGGACCACGCCGACGCCGGGGCGCCGCACCAGCGCCTCGAGGCCCTGCTCGGCGCTGGGAAAGCGCTGGTTGTCGAGCTTGTACAGCTTGAGCGCCTGCATCAGGTTGGCGACGTCGGTGCGCGCGGCCGTCACGCGTGCGTCGTCGGCGCGGTCGAGCACGTTGGGCACGATCAGCGCGGCGAGCACGCCGATGATGACCAGCACCACCATCAGCTCGATCAACGTGAAGCCGCGCCGGCGCGGGTCGCGCAAGGCAAGGCGGCGGTTCGGCGGTGGCATGGTGCGAGGGCGTCGAGGGCCGGGGTGACGGTGCGGTCAATGATAATCAAGCCCCATGTTCGCTCGTCTGTCGGCCTTCGTGATCTGGGCGGCGGTGGCCGCCAGCGCGGTGTACTGGGCGCTGCGCCTGGGCGTCGAGTCGCCGACGGCGCCGGCGCACACGACGCTGGTCGACGTCGCGGCCGCCGGCCGGGCCGACTGGAGCCGCGTGCTCGGCGGCGACGAGGCCGATCCCGACGCGCAGGGCGCGGGCGACGTCGAGCCGTCGGCCGATCCCGGGCTGGCGTCGCGGCTGCGCCTGGTCGGCGTGGTCGCCCCGAAGGCCCCGTCGCGCACCGAGGGCGTGGCGCTGATCGCCGTCGACGATGCGCCGGCCAAGGCGTTCCGCGTCGGCGCGGTGGTCGAGGGGCAGACGGTGCTGCAGTCGGTGCACGCGTTCGGCGCCGAACTCGGGCCGCGCGGCGGGGGCGTCGAGGTGCGGCTGCAACTGCCCGCGCTGCCGCCGCCGGCGACCGGCACGCTGGCGGCCGCCGGTGCGTCGCCGGGCGGCGCCGCACGCGTGGCACTGCCGCGACCGGGGGGCGCGGTCCTGGGCGTGCCCCGGCCGGGCCTGCCGCCGCCGGTGTCGCTGCCCGGCCAGCTGGTGCCGACGCCTGCGCAGGTGCAGTCGCTGCCGCCGGCGGCCGACGGCGAGCAGCCGGCGAACGACCTCGCCGACTGACCCGGCTTCAGCCCCGCCCCGGGTGCAGCCCGGGCCGGTGGACGCTCAGGGTGCGCTGCCGGCCAGCGTGTTCGTCGCGCCGTCGAGCGCGCCGGGGTGCGACGGGCCCGGGTCCTCGCCGTCGGCGACCTCGGTCAGCAGCGCCGCGGCGGCCTTGATCAGCGGCCACGCGAGCGTGCCGCCGGTGCCGTCGATGCTGTCCATGCCCAGCTCGAGCAGCGCCGTCGCGTGGAACAGCGCCAGCGCGTGGTCCAGCCCCGACGCGCCGTGGCTGCGGCAGAACACGCAGTAGTCGGTGACCGGCGCGGCGATGCGCTGCGCCACGCGCAGCGCGGCGCACGCGGCCATGCCGTCGACCAGCAGCAGCTGTCGCTTGGCGGCCGCGGCGAGCATCAGCCCGGCCATCATCGCGATCTCGAAGCCGCCGAACGCCGCCAGCACCTCGACCGGGTCGGTGAGGTCGCGGTGGCGCGCCTGCGCCCCCTGCGCCACCGCGAGCAGGCGCATCAGCGCCTCGCCGTCCATGTCCTCGTCGGCGAGCAGCAGGTCGCGCACCGGGCAGTCGGACAGCCTCGACAGCACCAGCGCGGCGCTGACGTCGGCGCCCACGCCGAGCCCCGCGCACAGCACCACGTTGCCGCGTAGCGCCTCGGCGATCTCCATGCCGGCTCGGATCGCCGCGTGCGCCTGGTCGACGCTCATCGCGGCGTGCACGCGCGCGTTGCGCGTGCCGTGCGCGATCTTGCGCACCAGCAGGTGGTCGTGCTTGGGCAGCGGCTCGGCGACGCCGGCGTCGACGACGGCCAGCGCCATGCCCTGGATGCGCGCGAACACCGTCAGCGGCGACTGGCCGCCCAGCACCTGCAGCACCTGGTCGCGCGTGCTGCGCTGCGGTGCGGCGACGCCGTCGACGACCAGGCCGTGATCGCTGGCGAATAGCAGCACCTGCGGGTCGCGCAGCCGCGGCTTGAGCGTGTTCTGCATCAGCCCGAGGCGGATCGCCAGCGGTTCGAGCTCGCCGAGGCTGCCGCAGGTGGCGCTGCGCCGCTGCAGCTTGTCGCGCAGCGCGCGTTCGAGCAGCGGGTTCGACGTCGGCGCGACGAGCGAGCGGGAGCCAGCCATGCGCGCAGTGTACGGATCCGCCGGTGGGCGGCAGCGCCGCGCCGCCGGCGCCGCTCAGCGCAGGAACAACCGGTACACGGGGTTGTCGGTCTCGTCGACGTAGGCGTAACCGAGCGCGTCGAGGAACTCGCGCAGCGCGCGCCGGTCGCTGCGCGGCACTTGGATGCCCACCAGGATGCGCCCGTAGTCGGCGCCCTGGTTGCGGTAGTGGAACAGGCTGATGTTCCAGCCCGGGTGCATCGCCGCGAGGAACTTCATCAGCGCGCCGGGGCGCTCGGGGAAGGTGAAGCGGAACAGCCGCTCGTCGTGCGCGAGGTCCGAGTGCCCGCCGACCAGGTGGCGGATGTGCAGCTTGGCGAGCTCGTCGTCGGTCAGGTTGATGGTGGCGAAGCCGTGGCGCTCGAAGTTTCGCGCGATCGTGTCGGCCTCGCCGGCGCGGTGGATCGCGACGCCGACGAACACGTGCGCCACCTGCGTGTCGCTGATGCGGTAGTTGAACTCGGTCACGTTGCGCGGGCCGACCAGCGCGCAGAAGCGCTTGAACGAGCCGCGCTCCTCGGGGATCGTCACCGCGAACAGCGCCTCGCGCTGCTCGCCGACCTCGGCGCGCTCGGCGACGAAGCGCAGGCGGTCGAAGTTCATGTTCGCGCCGCAGGTGATCGCCACCAGCGTCTGCCCCCTGGTGGCCTGCGCGGCGGCGTATTGCTTGAGCGCGGCCACGCCCAGCGCGCCGGCGGGCTCCATGATGCTGCGCGTGTCCTCGAACACGTCCTTGATCGCGGCGCACACCGCGTCGGTGTCGACGACGACGAAGTCGTCGACCAGCTCGCGCGCCAGCCGGAAGGTCTCCTCGCCGACGAGCTTGACCGCGGTGCCGTCGGAGAACAGCCCCACGTCGTGCAGCTGCACCCGCCTGCCGGCGCGCACCGAGCGCAGCATCGCGTCGGAGTCGGCGGTCTGCACGCCGATCACGCGGATCTCGGGGCGCACCGCCTTGATGTAGGCGGCCACGCCGGAGACCAGCCCCCCGCCGCCGATGGCCACGAAGACCGCGTCGATCGGCCCCTGGTGCTGACGCAGGATCTCCATGCCGATCGTGCCCTGGCCGGCGATCACGTCGGGGTCGTCGAACGGGTGCACGAAGGTCAGGCCGCGCTCGCGTTCGAGTTCCAGCGCGTGGGTGTAGGCGTCGGAATAGCTGTCGCCGTGCAGCACGACGTGGCCGCCGAGCGCGCGCACCGCGTCGATCTTCAGCTGCGGCGTGGTCACCGGCATCACCACCTCGGCGCGGCAGCCCAGCCGCTTGGCGGCCAGCGCGACGCCTTGCGCGTGGTTGCCCGCCGACGCGCAGATCACGCCGCGCGCCAGCTGCTCGGGCGCGAGGTGCGCCATCTTGTTGTACGCGCCGCGCAGCTTGAAGCTGAACACCGGCTGCTGGTCCTCGCGCTTGAGCAGCACCGTGTGGCCGAGCCGCTTCGACAGCGCACGCGCCGGCTCCAGCGGCGACTCGATCGCCACGTCGTAGACCTTGGCGGTGAGGATCCTGCGCAGGTATTCGTCGGTCGGGCGCGGGTTGCGCGTGTTGGCGGCGCCGGGCATGAAGCTGCGCTGCCGCCGCGGCGGCAGCCGGTCGAATGGGGCCGCGATGATAGCCGCGGCCCGGCGAGGCAAAAAAAGAGCCCGGGACTCGCGCCCCGGGCCCGAACCACCATTGAAGGAGGTGGAGGAGACAAGCGGTGGTTGCCGAGCGCCGGCGGCGCATGCCGCTGATCGCACAACCTTGGAGTCAGTCTAGCGTGCCCGATGTTGCGCTGCAATATCCACGGTGGGCGCGGGCCTAGGGAAGAGCCTCCAGCCGACCGGCACGGGCACAATCCGGCCCCGTGTCACCGACCACGCGCCGTTGCGGTGCAGGAAGCGCAGCCATGCAATGCACGATCCACTGGGTGCCCGACAGCGGCATGGGCTTCGTCGCCGAGACCGGCAGCGGCCACCTGCTGACGATGGATGGGGCGCCCGACGGCGGCGGGCGCAACCTGGCACCTCGGCCGATGGAGACGGTGCTCGCCGGCAGCGGGGCTTGCAGCGCCTACGACGTGGTGCTGATCCTCAAGCGCGGTCGCCACGACGTGCGCGGCTGCCGTGTCGCGGTCGACGCCGAGCGCGCGCCGACCGACCCGAAGGTCTTCACCCGCATCCGCCTGCACTTCACCGTCAGCGGCCGCGGCCTGCCCCCGGCGGCGGTCGAGCGCGCGATCGCGCTGTCGCACGAGAAGTACTGCTCGGCCAGCGCGATGCTGGGCAAGACGGCCGAGATCACGACTTCGTTCGAGATCGTCGAGGCCTGAGCGCGCCGTCGGCGCGCTCAGACGCGGTGCGCGGTCAGCGTCATGACCTTGGCGGCGGCACGCATCAGCGCGCGCACCGGCAGCGGCAGTTCGGCGCCGCCGGAGGCCAGCGCCTCGGCGCCGTGGCGTGCCTCGTCGTGCATCATCTGCTCGACGATCGCGCGCGATGCGGTGTCGGCCTCGGGCAGGCGCTGCAGGTGCCCGGCCAGGTGCTGCTCGACCTGGCGTTCGGTCTCGACGACGAAACCCAGGCTGACGCGGTCACCGAAACGCCCGGCGACCAGCCCGATGCCGAAGGCGCCGGCGTACCACAGCGGGTTGAGCCGGCTGGCGTGGTCGCCGAGCTCGTCGAGGCGGCGCTGCGTCCACGCCAGGTGGTCGGTCTCCTCGCGCGCGGCGCGCCGCATCTGCTCGCGCAGTTCGGGTGTGCGCGCGGTCAGCGCCTGCGCCTGGTACAGCGCCTGGGCGCAGACCTCGCCGACGTGATTGACACGCATCAAGGCTCCCGACAGCGCGCGCTGCCCGGGGTCGAGGTCCCCGCCGCTCGGCGCGGCCGGCGCCGGCCGCGACGCGTGCACGGTGCCGAACAGGGTGCGCAGTCCGTTGTCCAGCGCGACCAGGACGTCGTCGGTCGGATTCATGCGAAACAGCATAGCCGATGCCGCGTCGGGGCCCTGGACCCGCGGCGAAGGCCGTAAAGGCAAGTATGTGCCCACTATGTTTGTCTGCTCGTTGTGCTACTGCAACAGCGGCGGCCTTTTTCAGGGGCAACGCTTGGCGCCGGTCACGGCGGTCTGGTGCAATACGTTCAGCTTCCGTCACGGAGGTCGGTCCGATCAGCCTCGCCTCGCGGTGATTGGCTCCTCCCCCGATCGGCACTTCTTGTTCAACCCAGGAGATAGTGGCAATGAAAAAATCCCTGATCGCTCTGGCCGTCCTCGGCGCGTTCGCCGGTTCGGCCATGGCCCAGTCGTCGGTCACGCTGTTCGGTATCGCCGACCTGAACGTTCGCCATGTCGACAACGACAGTGCCGGTTCGGAGACCTCGCTGAGCCAGGACGGCAACGCGTCGTCGCGCCTCGGCTTCCGCGGCGTCGAGGACATCGGCGGTGGCCTGAAGGCCGGTTTCTGGCTCGAGGGCGGCCTGTCGATGGACACCGGCGGCACCGGTGGCAGCAACGGCCAGACTTCGGTGTTCTTCAACCGTCGCTCGACGGTCAGCCTGATGGGCGGTTTCGGTGAGATCCGCCTCGGCCGCGACTACACCCCGACCTTCTGGAACCACACCGTGTTCGATCCGTTCGGCACGCAGGGCGTCGGTTCGCAGACCAACATCCAGACCACGGGCACGACCGCGATCACGCTGGTGCGCGCCAACAACACGATCGGCTACTTCCTGCCGGCCGGCCTGGGCGGCCTGTACGGTCAGGCGCAGTACGCGATGGGCGAGGACAAGATCGGCGGCACGAAGAACAACGAGTACTGGGGTGTTCGTCTGGGCTGGCAAGGCGGCCCGGCCAACGTGGCCGTCGCCTATGGCGAAACCGACACCACCGCCGACACGCTGAAGGCCTGGAACATCGGCGCGTCGTTCAACGCCG
This sequence comes from Azohydromonas sp., assembly GCF_035325925.1. Taxonomy (NCBI): domain Bacteria; kingdom Pseudomonadati; phylum Pseudomonadota; class Betaproteobacteria; order Burkholderiales; family Sphaerotilaceae; genus Azohydromonas; species Azohydromonas sp. The sequence continues at coordinate 81,822 of NZ_DAOKZA010000005.1, forward strand.
GCTTCGCCACGTTCATGGCCCAGTACCACCAGTACAAGGCGGCGAACAAGCAGACCAACTGGCTCGTCGGCGCCAACGTGCCGGTCGGCCCGGGCACCTTCAAGGTGTCGTACGGCGTCGCCGACGACCTGTTCGAGGCGACCCAGATCGCCGTCGGCTACGTCTACGACCTGTCGAAGCGCACCGCGCTGTACGCGCATTACTCGCAGGTCGACAACGACGGCGCGGCGCGGTTCACGGCGTCGGGCAGCGGCCCGGCCATCCTGGCTGGCGACAAGTCGACGGGCTACGAGTTCGGCATCCGCCACAGCTTCTGATCGATCGCGCCGATCGGGCGCGTCGACTGCAGCAGGCCGCCTTCGGGCGGCCTTTTTTCTGGCCGCGCGGCACGCGGCGGGATCAGGACATTCCCGCTCACGTCCGCCACGCCGTTTGCGCAACATCCGGGTCTCGTCATCAGAGAGTCCCCGACATGGTGCAACTGTTCAGCAAGTCCGCGGCGGCAGGCGTCGCCGCGATGCTCGCCCTGGGCCTGACCGCCGCCGAGGCCAAGACCTTCCGCTGGGCCAGCGCCAGCGACATCCCCACCTGGGACATCCACTCGCAGAACAACGCGCTGGCCAACGGCATCCACGCCGCGGTGTACGAGGCGCTGTTCTATTACAACAGCCGCAACTTCGCGCTCGAGCCGCTGCTGGCCACGGGCTACAAGCAGGTCAGCCCCACGCAGGTGCGCGTCACGTTGCGCCAGGGCGTGAAGTTCCACGACGGCGCCGACTTCGACGCCGACGACGCGGTCTACTCGCTCGAGCGCGCGATGGCCAAGACGTCGAACTTCGGCGTGTACACGCAGGGCATCGACAAGGTCACCAAGGTCGACAGCCACACCATCGACATCACGACGAAGGGCCCGAACCCGGTGCTGCTGCGCCAGCTCACCGAACTGCGCATGATGGACCGCGGCTGGGCCGAGAAGAACAACTCGCTCGAGCCGAAGGACATCAAGACCAAGGACGAGAACTTCGCGCACCGCAACGCCAACGGCACCGGCCCGTTCATGCTCAAGAGCTGGGAGCAGGACGTGCGCCTGGTGCTGGCGCGCAACCCCAACTGGTGGGGCAAGATGGAGGGCAACGTCACCGAAATCGTCTACACGCCGATCAAGGCCGAGGCCACGCGCGTGGCCGCGCTGCTGTCGGGCGAGGTCGACATGATCCTCGACCCCTCGCCGGCCGACCTGCCGCGGCTGCGCAGCACGCAGGGGCTGAAGGTGGTCGACGGGGCCGAGAACCGCACCATCTTCCTCGGCATGGACCAGTTCCGCGACGAGCTGCCGGGCAGCAACGTCAAGGGCAAGAACCCGCTGAAGGACGTTCGCGTGCGCAAGGCGCTGTACCAGGCGATCGACATCAACACGATCGCGCGCGTGACGATGCGCGGCCTGGCGCAGCCCACGGGAACGCTGATCGCGCCGCAGGTCAACGGCTGGACGAAGAAGGCCGACCAGCGCTGGCCGTACGACGTCGACGCGGCGAAGAAGCTGCTCGCCGAGGCCGGCTATCCCGACGGCTTCGAGGTCGACTTCGCGTGCCCGAACAACCGCTACATCAACGACGAGGAGATCTGCCAGGCGGTGACCGCGATGTGGGCGCGCGTCGGCGTCAAGGCCAAGCTGCGCACGCTGCCGCTGGTGACCTACTTCCCGATGATCCAGCGCTACGAGGCCAGCATCTACATGCTCGGCTGGGGCGTGCCGACGTTCGACGCGCTGTACTCGCTGCAGTCGCTGGTGCGCTCGGTCGGCGCGCAGGGCGACGGCAACTACAACGTCGGGCGCTACAGCAACCCGCAGATGGACGCGCTGGTCGAACGCGTCAAGAAGGAGGTCGACCAGAAGACGCGCAACGAGCTGATCGAGCAGGCGCTGCTGCTGAGCCACCAGGACGTGTCGCACATCCCGCTGCACAACCAGGTGATCCCGTGGGCGATGAAGACCAGCGTCGAGCTGGTGCATCGCGCCGACAACCGCATCGACATGCGCCTGGTCAAGGTCAATTGACCCGGCGCGACGTCGGTGCGGTTGCGGCCTAGGCCGACTTCGGGCCCGCCCGGAAGTTGACCTGCGAGGCCGCGCGCCGCAGCCGCGACCCACCGCTGGCGGCTGCAGCCGCCATCGCTGCGCGCCGAGCCGATCCCGCGCCGCCCCGCCGCGGTACAGTCCGCCTCCCCCATGCTCGCCTTCATCCTCCGCCGCCTGGTCCAGGCCGTCATCGTGATGCTGACGGTGGCGTTCATCGCCTTCATGCTGTTCCAGTACGTCGGCGACCCGGTGACCAACCTGCTCGGCCAGGACGCCACGCCCGAGCAGCGCGACCGCCTGCGCGCCGACCTCGGCCTCGACCAGCCGTTCCCGGTGCAGTTCGCGCGCTTCGTGGGCAACGCGGTGCGCGGCGAGTTCGGGCTGAGCCTGCGACAGGGGCGCAAGGTGTCGGCGCTGATCGTCGAGCGCTTTCCGGCGACGATGGAACTGGCGATCTGCGCCGGGGTGCTGGCACTGGTCGTGGGCATCCCGCTGGGGGTCTACGCGGCGCTCAAGCGCGGCGGCTTCGGCGCGCAGCTGGCGATGGCGGGCTCGCTGCTCGGCGTGTCGCTGCCGACGTTCCTGATCGGCATCCTGCTGATCCTCGTCTTCGCGGTCGAGCTGAAGGTGCTGCCCAGCTTCGGCCGCGGCGAGGTCGTCGCGATCGGCGCGTGGACCACCGGCTTCCTGTCGCCGGTGGGCTGGAAGCACCTGATCCTGCCTTCGGTGACGCTGTGCGTGTTCCAGCTCGCGCTGATCATGCGCCTGGTGCGCGCCGAGATGCTCGAGGTGCTGCGCACCGACTACATCAAGTTCGCGAAGGCGCGCGGGCTGCCCAACCGCGCCGTGTACTTCGGCCACGCGCTGAAGAACACGCTGGTGCCGGTGATCACGATCACCGGGCTGCAGCTCGGCTCGCTGATCGCCTTCGCGATCATCACCGAGACGGTGTTCCAGTGGCCGGGCATGGGACTGCTGTTCATCCAGGCGGTGCAGTTCGCCGACATCCCGGTGATGGCGGCGTACCTGTGCCTGATCGCGCTGATCTTCGTCGTCATCAACCTGATCGTCGACCTGCTGTACTTCGCCGTCGATCCGCGCCTGCGTATCGACAAGGCCGCGGCCGGCCACTGAGGGTCCGCCCGTGCCGATACGCCAACCCCGAGGCGGCCCGCCCGCCCGCATGACCCCCAGGAGAGTGCGACCATGAAGCTCAAGACCACCCTCGTCGCCGCCGCACTGGCGCTCGCCTTCGGTGCCGCCTCGGCCGCCACGCTGCGCGTGGCCAACCAGGGCGACGCGATGTCGATGGACCCGCACTCGCTCAACGAGTCGCTGCAGCTCAGCGTCACCGGCAACATCTACGAGCCGCTGGTGGCGCGCGACAGCAAACTCGCGCTGACGCCGGGGCTGGCCACCGCGTGGCGGCAGACGTCGCCCACCGTCTGGCGCTTCGACCTGCGCCGCAACGTGACGTTCCACGACGGCACGCCCTTCGCCGCCGACGACGTCGTCTTCTCGTTCAAGCGCGCCGCCGGCGAGGGCTCGGACATGAAGGGCTACACCTCGTCGATCAAGGAGGTGCGCAAGGTCGACGACCACACCGTCGAGATCGAGACGGCCTCGCCGTTCCCGATCCTTCCCGACGTGATCTCGCTCGTCTACATCCTCAGCAAGAAGTGGTGCGAGGACAACAACGCGGCGCTGCCGGTCGACCGCCGCAAGGGCATCGAGAACGCCGCGAGCTTCCGTGCCAACGGCACCGGCCCGTTCCGCCTGCGCGAGCGCCAGCCCAGCCAGCGCACGGTGCTGCAGCGCAACCCCGGCTACTGGGGCAAGATCGAGGGCAACGTCACCGAGGTCGTCTTCACGCCGATCGGCAACGACGCGACGCGCGTGGCCGCACTGCTGTCGGGCGAGATCGACGTGATGGAGCCGGTGCCGCTGCAGGACGTCGCGCGCCTGCAGGCCAGCCCCAACCTGAAGGTGATGCAGGGCCCCGAGCTGCGCACGATCTTCCTCGGCATGGACCAGCGGCGCGACGAACTGCTGTTCTCCAGCGTCAAGGGCAAGAACCCGTTCAAGGACCGGCGCGTGCGCCAGGCCTTCTACCAGGCCATCGACATCGAGACCATCAAGTCGCGCGTGATGCGCGGCGCCGCCACGCCGACGGCGCTGATGGTCGCGCCCGGCATCAAGGGCTTCGTCGCGGAGCAGAACAAGCGCCTGCCGTACGACCCCGAGGCGGCGAAGAAGCTGCTCGCCGAGGCCGGCTACCCGAGCGGCTTCGAGGTCGGCATGAACTGCCCGAACGACCGCTACGTCAACGACGGCGAGATCTGCCAGGCGGTCGCCGCGAACCTGGCGCGCATCGGTGTCAAGGTCAACCTGATGGCCGAGAGCAAGACCACGTACTTCCCGAAGATCCTGCGCCGCGACACCAGCTTCTACCTGCTGGGCTGGACGCCGGGCACGTACGACTCGCACAACCCGCTGTCGTCGCTGATGGCCACGCCCAACGACAAGGGGCAGGGGCAGTTCAACCTGGGCTGGTACAGCAACCCGCGGCTCGACGAGCTGACGCAGCAGATCCAGAGCGAGACCGACCAGGCCAAGCGCAACGCGATGATCGCCGAGGCGTTCAAGATCCACGCCGACGACGTCGGCCACATCCCGCTGCACCAGCAGGCGCTGGCGTGGGCGATGAAGAGGAACGTCGACCTGGTGCAGCTGCCCGACAATTTCATGCCGTACCGCTACGTCACGGTCAAGTGACCCGGCACCCGCCGGCGGTGCGGCCGCCGGCGGGCCCCCACGCGTTTCGCTCCCCCACCCGATGCAAGCCGCCCTGCGCCGGTTCTTCGACGGCGACGTCTGGCACAGTTTCCGCAGTTCACCGGTGGCGATCGTCGCCGCGGCGATCGCGCTGGTGTGCGCCTTCTGCGCGGTGTTCGCCGACTTCGTCGCGCCGCACAACCCGTTCGACCTGGCCTCGCTCGAGCTCGCCGACTCGCGGCTGCCGCCGGCGTGGCTCGAGGGCGGCACGAGCAAGTACCTGCTGGGCACCGACGACCAGGGGCGCGACATCCTGTCCGCGCTGATGTACGGCGCGCGCATCTCGCTGTTCGTCGGGCTGGCGTCGGTGGCGCTGTCGGTGCTGATCGGCGTCGCGCTGGGGCTGCTGTCGGGTTTTGCCGGCGGCAAGACCGACGCCTTCATCATGCGCGTGTGCGACGTGATGCTGTCGTTCCCGGCGATCCTGATCGCGCTGCTGATCGACGGCGTCGGCCGGGCGATGTTCCCCAACGCGCACGAGACGCTGGCCTTCGCGGTGCTGATCCTCGCGATCTCGCTGTCGGGCTGGGTGCAGTACGCGCGCACCGTGCGCGGCTCGACGCTGGTCGAGCGCCACAAGGAGTACGTGCAGGCGGCGCGCGTGGTCGGCGTCGCGCCGTTTCGCATCATGCGCAAGCACGTGCTGCCCAACGTGCTCGGACCGGTGCTGGTGCTGGCGACGATCCAGGTCGCGTCGGCGATCATCATCGAGGCCACGCTGTCGTTCCTCGGCGTCGGCGTGCCGCCGACGCAGCCGTCGCTGGGCACGCTGATCCGCATCGGCAACGACTTCCTGTTCTCCGGCGAGTGGTGGATCACGATCTTCCCGGGCGTGGTGCTGGTGCTGATCGCGCTGTCCGTGAACCTGCTCGGCGACTGGCTGCGCGACGCGCTGAACCCGAGGCTGAGATGAATCCCCCCCGAAGCGCCTTCGGCGCCTCCCCCCCGGGGGGGCACCGCCAGCGGACCGGCGAAGCCTCACCCGTAGCGGTCGCTCGAAAGCCGGTCGACGACTTGTCGCGGGTGGCGCCGCCGCGCCGCGGACCACGGCCATGACGGCGCCCCTGCTCGAAGTGAAGCACCTGCGCGTCGAGTTCCCGACGCGCCGCGGCACCTTGCTCGCGCTCGACGACGTGTCGTTCGAGATCGCGCCGGGAGAGATCCTCGGCGTGGTCGGCGAGTCGGGGGCGGGCAAGAGCCTGACGGGCGCGGCGATCATCGGGCTGCTCGAGCCGCCGGGGCGCATCGCCGGCGGCGAGATCCGCCTCGAGGGCCAGCGCATCGACGACCTGCCGTACGAGCGCATGCGCGCGATCCGCGGGCGCAAGATCGGCGCGATCTTCCAGGACCCGCTCACGTCGCTGAACCCGCTGTACACGATCGGGCGCCAGCTCGTCGAGACGATCCGCACGCACCTGCCGGTGTCCGAGGCCGAGGCGCGGCAGCGCGCGATCCGGCTGCTGCAGGAAACCGGCATCCCGGCCGCCGAGCAGCGCATCGACCAGTACCCGCACCAGTTCTCGGGCGGCATGCGCCAGCGCGTGGTGATCGCGCTGGCGCTGGCGGCCGAGCCGCGGCTGATCGTCGCCGACGAGCCGACCACCGCGCTCGACGTGTCGATCCAGGCGCAGATCATTTCGCTGCTGAAGAAGCTGTGCAAGGTGCACGGCGCGGCGGTGATGCTGGTCACCCACGACATGGGGGTGATCGCCGAGACCTGCGACCGCGTCGCGGTGATGTACGCCGGGCGCATCGTCGAGGTGGGGCCGGTGCACGACGTGATCCACCGCCCGCACCACCCCTACACCGAGGGCCTGATGGGCTCGATCCCGGCGATGGACGAAGACCGCGAACGGCTGCTGCAGATCGACGGCGCGATGCCGCGCCTGAACGCGATTCCCACCGGATGCGCGTTCAACCCGCGCTGCCCGCAGGCGTTCGAGCGCTGCCGGCGCGAGCGCCCCGAGCTGATGGTCGCCGGCGCGACGCGCGCCGCGTGCTGGCTGCGCGCGGGAGGCGCGGCATGAGCGAGGCTTCAGTGGCCACGCGCACGCTGGTCGAGGTGCGCGACCTGGCCAAGGTGTTCGACGTGTCGGCGCCTTGGCTGAATCGCGTCGTCGAGCGCAAGCCGCGCCAGTTCGTCCACGCGGTCGACGGCGTGAGCTTCGCGATCGCGCGCGGCACGACGCTGGCGCTGGTCGGCGAGTCGGGCTGCGGCAAGAGCACGGTCGCGCGGCTGCTGGTCGGGCTGTACGCGCCCACGCGCGGCTCGGTGCACTTCGACGGCGTCGACGCCGCCAGCGTGCGCGGCGCCGAGCTGCGGGCGCTGCGCCGGCGCATGCAGATGATCTTCCAGGATCCGTACGCCAGCCTCAACCCGCGCTGGAAGGTGCTGGACATCATCGCCGAGCCGCTGCGCGAGCACGCGCTGGTGCAGGGCGACGCGGCGCTGCGCGCGCGCGTCGTCGAACTGCTGCGTTCGGTCGGGCTGGCCGAGGCCGACTGCGAGAAGTTCCCGCACCAGTTCTCGGGCGGCCAGCGCCAGCGCATCTCGATCGCGCGCGCGCTCGCCACCGGCCCCGAGTTCCTGGTCTGCGACGAGCCCACGTCGGCGCTCGACGTGTCGGTGCAGGCCCAGGTGCTGAACATCATGAAGGACCTGCAGCGCGAGCGGCAGCTGACCTACCTGTTCATCTCGCACAACCTCGCGGTGGTGCGTCACGTCTCCGACGAGGTCGGCGTGATGTACCTCGGGCGTCTGGTCGAGCTGTCGCCCAAGCGCCAGCTGTTCGCCGCGCCACGCCACCCGTACACGCGCATGCTGCTCGACGCGATCCCCGACATCCACATGTCCGGGCGCTCGCGCACGCCGGTGCAGGGCGAGGTGCCCAACCCGCTGAACCCGCCGAGCGGTTGCGCGTTCCACCCGCGCTGCCCGCACGCCAACGAACGCTGCCACCGCGAGCGTCCGGCGCTGCAATCGATCCGCAGCGTGCAGGTGGCGTGCCACGCGGTCGAGGAGGGGCGGATCTGAGCCGCCGACGTGTCCGTTTCCCGTGACCGCGAACGCCGCACACCCGTCGTCCGTCGCCGACCCGCGCAGTCCGCCGGCGCCGCGCCGGCGGACTGCGCCGGGCCGTGCGTCGGGGCAGGCGGTGCCCGCTGCGGGCTCGCGTGGGTGACCTGCCGCCGCGCGCGACGCCCTGCCGCAGCCGGTCCTCACCCCGGCAGCAGTCGCTCGCCGGCAAAGAGGTCGTGCACGCTCTCGCGCTCGCGCACCAGGTGCGCGAGCGCGCCGTCGACCATCACCTCGGCGGCGCGCGGGCGGCTGTTGTAGTTGCTCGCCATCACCATGCCGTAGGCGCCCGCCGAGAGCACGGCGAGCACGTCGCCGGGCTCGACGGCGAGCTGGCGGTCGCGGCCGAGCCAGTCGCCCGACTCGCACACCGGTCCGACCACGTCCCACACCGTCGCGGCGGCATCGCGCTCGCGGCACGCCACGATCGCCATCCACGCCCCGTACATCGCGGGGCGCACGAGGTCGTTCATCGCCGCGTCGACGATGCAGAAGTTCTTGTGCGCGCCCGGCTTGAGCACCTGCACTTCGGTGAGCAGCACGCCGGCGTTGCCCACCAGCGAGCGCCCGGGTTCGAGCACGATTTCGCGCGCGCCGTGGCCGCGCGCGTCGATGCGCGCCAGCAGCGCGCGCACCAGCGTGTCGGCGCTCGGCGGACTCTCGTCGGTGTAGGTGATGCCCAGCCCGCCACCGAGGTCGAGGTGGTGCAGCGCGATGCCCTCGCGCTCGACGGCCTCGACGAGGTCGAGCACGCGGTCGAGCGCGTCGAGGTACGGCGCGACCTCGGTGATCTGCGATCCGATGTGGCAATCGATGCCGCGCACCTCGATGCCGCGCAGCGACGCGGCGCGGTGGTACGCGGCGAGCGCCTCGTCGTGGGCGATGCCGAACTTGTTGTCGCGCAGCCCCGTCGAGATGTACGGGTGCGTGCGCGCGTCGACGTCGGGGTTCACGCGCAGGCTCACCGGCGCGCGGCGGCCCAGCGCCAGCGCCACCTCGTTCAGCCGTTCGAGCTCGGACGCGCTCTCGACGTTGAAGCAGCGCACGCCGGCTTCGAGTGCGCGCTGCATCTCGGCGCGGGTCTTGCCGACGCCCGAGAACACGACACGCGCCGGGTCGCCGCCGGCGGCGAGCACGCGCTCGAGTTCGCCCGCCGACACGATGTCGAACCCGCAGCCCTCGGCGGCCAGCGTCTGCAGCACCGCGAGGTTCGAGTTGGCCTTCATCGCGTAGCACAGCAGGTGCGGCCGGCCCGCCAACGCCTGGCGATAGCCGGCGGCGGCGGCGCGCATGGCGGCGCGCGAGTAGACGTACAGCGGCGTGCCGTGGGCATGGGCGAGCGCCTCGAGGTCGACCTGCTCGAGCCACAGCGATCGGCCGCGGCGCTGCAGCCAGGGCGCTCCGGGCAGCGTCATCGCGCAGGCGCCGACGCCGCGCCCGAGGGCGCCGGCAGATGCAACGACCCCTTCTGGCCGCATCCGGCGAGCGCGCCCGCCACCAGCGCCAGCGCCAGCAGCGCCGTCGCGCGCAGGGGCATCGGCGCGGCCGCTACACTCGGTCGACCTTCTCGTTGCATGCCGCAAATTCTATCGACCATGGCCGACCGACCCGCCGTCACGCCCCTGACCGACACCGAGTACGACCGCCTCAGCGGTGCGCTGCTGGCCGCGGTGGAGGCGCGCGCCGACCGCTGGCTGCAGGACGACGTGATCGACATCGACGCCCAGCGCACCGGCGGCCTGCTCGAGCTGGGTTTTCCCGGCGGGCGCAAGATCGTCGTCAACACGCAGCCGCCGCTGCACGAGATCTGGCTCGCCGCGCGCCAGGGCTACCACTTCCACCACGTCGCGGGGCGCTGGCTCGAGCGCGGCGGGCGCGAGTTCTTCGACGTGCTGTCCGAATGCGCCAGCGAGTACGCCGGCCGCGCGCTGCGTTTCGAGCCGTGAGGCGCCCGCTCAGCGCCTGAACAGGTCGAGGATGCCGCGCCGCTCGTCCTCGCTGGGCGCGCGCGGCACCAGGTCCTCCATGCCGATGCTGGTCACCGCGCCGCCGTGCGCGAACTCGGTGTAGACCCAGTCGCCGCCGCCGTTGACGACCCCGGCGGGCACCTGCGGCGCGTACACGGGCACGCCCTTGAGCGCCTGCGCCATGTAGTCGATCCAGATCGGCAGCGCGAGCCCGCCGCCGGTCTCGCGGTCGCCGAGTTTGCGCGGCGTGTCGTGGCCGACCCAGGCGACCGCGACCACGCCCGGGCCCCAGCCGGCGAACCAGGCATCCATCGAGTCGTTGGTCGTGCCGGTCTTGCCGAACAGGTCGGGACGCTTGAGCGTGCCCTGCGCGCGCGCCGCGGTGCCGCTGCGCGTGACCTCCTGCAGCAGGCTCGACATGATGAACGCGTTGCGCTCGTCGATGGCGCGCGAGTTCGCGTCCAGCGGCGGCGGCACGGCCTCGAACAGCACGCGCGAGCGTGCATCGGTGATGCGCTTGACCAGCGTCGGCGCGACGCGGTGGCCGCCGTTGGCGAACACGGCGTAGGCGCTGGCCATCTGCAGCGGCGTCACCGCGCCGGCGCCCAGCGCCATCGTCAGGTACGGCGGGTGGCGCTCGGCGTCGAACCCGAAACGCGCGACCCAGCGCTGCGCCGTCTCGGGGCCGATGGTCTGCAGCAGGCGGATCGACACCATGTTCTTCGACTTGGCCAGCGCGGTGCGCATCGACATCGGGCCCTCGAACTTGCCGTCGTAGTTCTTCGGCTCCCAGGGCTGGCTGCCGGTGGTCGTGGCGTCGAAGAACAGCGGCGCGTCGTTGATCACCGTCGACGGCGTCACGCCCTGCTCGAGCGCGGCCGAGTAGATGAACGGCTTGAAGCTCGACCCCGGCTGGCGCCAGCCCTGCGTGACGCGGTTGAACTTGCTCTTGCGGAAGTCGAAGCCGCCGACCATCGCGCGCACGTGCCCGCTGCGCGGGTCGAGCGAGACGAACGCGCCCTCGACTTCGGGCATCTGCGTCAGCGTCCACTGGCCCTTGCCGGTCTCGACGGCGCGCACCACGGCGCCGCGGCGGATCTGCTTGTTCGGTGCCGCGCGGCTCGACAGCCCCGACTCGACCGGCTTCAGCCCGGCGCCGGTGACGGTGATGGTCTCGCCCGATTGCAACGCGGCGACGACGCGCTTCGGCGACGCCTCGAGCACGACGACCGCGCGCAGCTCGTCGTTGTCGGGGTGCTCGGCCAGCGCCTCGGCGATGCGCAGGTCGATCGCCGCCGGGTCGGCGGGCAGGTCGACGTAGGCCTCGGGGCCGCGGAAGTGCTGCCGGCGCTCGTAGTTCATCAGCCCTTCGCGCAGCGCCTTGTAGGCCGCGACCTGGTCGCGCGTGTCCAGCGTGAGCACCACGTTCAGGCCGCGCGCGTAGGCCTCGTCGCCCCACTGGGCGTACACCAGCTGGCGTGCCGTCTCGGCGGCGTGCTCGGCGTGCACCGACACCTCCGACGGTTGGCGGTAGACCATCGGTTGCGCCTTCGCGGCGGCGAGTTCGGCGTCGTCGATGAAGCCGACCTCGCGCATGCGCTCGAGGATGTGGCGCTGGCGCGCCAGCGCGCGCTGCGGGTTGGCGATCGGGTTGTACGCCGACGGCGCCTTCGGCAGGCCGGCGAGCATCGCCGCCTCGGCGGTGTTCAGCTGCGCCAGCGGCTTGCCGAAGTAGGTCTCGGCGGCGGCGGCGAAGCCGTAGGCGCGCTGGCCGAGGAAGATCTGGTTCATGTAGACCTCGAGGATCTGGTCCTTGGTCAGCTTGGTCTCGATCTTCAGCGCCAGCAGGATCTCGTAGATCTTGCGCGTGAACGTCTTCTCCGACGACAGGTAGAAGTTGCGCGCGACCTGCATCGTGATCGTCGAGGCGCCCTGGCTCTTGGCCTCGCCGACGTTGGCCAGCCCGGCGCGCACGATGCCCAGCACGTCGACGCCGTCGTGCTCGTAGAACCGCGCGTCCTCGATGGCCAGCACCGCGTGGCGCATCACCTGCGGAATCTGCGCGATCGGCACGAAGTGGCGGCGCTCTTCGCCGAACTCGGCCAGCAGCACCTTGTCGGCCGAGTACACGCGCATCGGCAGCTTCGGCTGGTAGTCGGTCAGGCTGTCGATCGGCGGCAGGTTCGGGTACGCGAATGCCAGCGCGATGGCCAGCAGCGACAGCCCCGCCAGTGCGGCGGCCAGCGCCAGACCGACGACCCACGCCGCGGACTTCAGCAACCAGGGATAGGGGTTCGATGCGGCCACAAGCGGGCCCGCGCGACGCGGGCGATCGACGCCGCCACCGGCGCTGGCCAGCACGGTGAGGGCACGGAATCGGCACGGCGAACGCCGAACCTCGGGACGCGATTATAGAAACCGGGTGCAGGAACTGCGCCGGCGTGTGAAGTGTGCCGCGAAGCGAGTTGTGCGCGGCCTGCGGCGATGGTCGATGCTACGCATCAGGCGGCAGTGAAGGCCTACGGAGCGTCGGTCCGGCGCAACGAGATGCGCGGGGAAGTGCCGGCTTTTCCCTCGGTGCATCAAGGCTTTGCTGCTAGCATTGAACGGACCTATTAAGAGTCGCCGCGGTCCTTCGGGAACCTCGGCACAACAGGCTCGAGGCCGGTGCCCACCGGCGCCGGCCACGCGTTGGGAGATTCGGTCGTGAGCTTTGTCGATGTGCTGCTCGGGCGCAAGCATCCGCCGATGTTCGGGCTGGACGTCAGCTCGTCGAGCGTCAAGCTGGTCGAACTCGGGCGCGGCGCCGACGGCGAGTACGTGCTCGAGCGTTTCGCGTTCGAACCGTTCGAGAAGGGCTGGATCGCCGACGGCCAGATCGAGAAGTTCGACGAGGTCGTCGACGCGGTGCGCCGCGTGGTCGGCAAGAGCGGCACGAAGACGCGCCAGGCGGTGCTCGCGATGCCGCAGTCGGCGGTGATCACGAAGAAGATCATGCTGCCCGCCGGCCTGCGCGAGGAGGAGCTCGAACTGCAGGTCGAGTCCGAGGCGAACCAGTACATCCCGTTCTCGCTCGACGAGGTCAGCCTCGACTTCTGCGTCATCGGCCCGAGCCCGACCTCGGTCGGCGACGTCGAGGTGCTGATCGCGGCGTCGCGCAAGGACAAGGTGCAGGACCGCCAGGGCCTGGCCGAGGCCGCGGGCCTGAAGCCGGTGATCCTCGACATCGAGTCGCACGCGTCGCGCCTGGCGATGGGCCGCCTCGTGCACCAGCTGCCCGGCCACGGCAAGGACGCGCTGGTGGCGCTGTTCGAGATCGGTGCCGACACCACCAGCCTGAAGGTGCTGCGCGACGAGGAACTGCTGTACGACCGCGACCAGGCCTTCGGCGGTTCGCAGCTCACGCACCTGATCTCGCGCCAGTACGGCTTCTCGTTCGAGGAGGCCGAGGCGAAGAAGCTCTCCGGCGACCTGCCCGACGACTACGAGCAGGGCGTGCTCGCGCCGTTCGTCGACACGCTGTCGCAGGAGATCGGCCGCGCGCTGCAGTACTTCTTCACCAGCACGCCGCACCACAAGGTGCACTACATCATGCTCGCCGGCGGCACGGCGACGCTGCCGGGGCTCAAGGAGCGGGTCACCGACCTCACCGGCTTCGCGTCGCAGGTGGTCAACCCGTTCGACCACATGAAGCTGGGTTCGGCCGTGCGCGAGTCGCGCGTGCGGCGCGAGGCGCCGTCGTACCTGACCGCCTGCGGTCTGGCGATGCGGAGGTTCGTGCAGTGATCCTGATCAACCTGCTTCCCCACCGGGAAGAAAAGCGCCGCCGGCGCAAGCAAGCCTTCTTCGCCGGCCTCGGCGCCGCCGCCGTGCTCGGCGTGGTGATCGCCGGCGCGTGGCTGCTCGCGCTGCAGCACCTGACGGCGCAGCAGCTGGCGCGCAACGCGTTCCTGTCGGCCGAGATCGCCAAGCTCGACGCGCAGATCAAGGACATCGCCAGCCTGCGCTCGGAGATCGAGGCGCTGAAGGCGCGCCAGCGCGCCGTCGAGGACCTGCAGACCAACCGCAACGTGCCGGTGTACCTGCTCAACGAGCTAGCGCGGCAGACGCCCGAGGGTGTCTACCTGAAGTCGATCAAGCAGACCGGACAGGTGGTGGCGATCAACGGCATCGCACAGACCAACGAGCGCGTCTCCGAGTTCCTGCGCAACACGCAGCACAGCTCGCCCTGGCTCGAGCGCCCGGAACTGGTCGAGATCAAGGTGGCGGCACAGACGGCGGCCAGCTCGCGCGATGCCGCGCGCGACCAGCGCCGCCTGTACGACTTCGCGATGCGCGTGTCGCTCAAGCCGCTGCAGCCGCCGGCCGATGCAGTGGCACCGGCCCGCGGTGCCGCGCCGTCGCGCGCGCCTGCCAAGAAGCCCTGAGGACGCACGATGGCCACCAAGGCGAACAAGCCCAGCGTCGACGTCGGACGCGTGCTGCAGGACGCGGCGTCGCAGTTCCGCGGCCTGAACCTGAACGAGCCCGGCCAGTGGCCGCCGCTGCCCAAGATCGCCGCGTACCTGCTGGTCGCCGTGGCGGTGGTCGTGATCGGCTGGTTCCTGCTGCTGTCGGACGCCACCGACGAGCTGCAGGCCGCGCGCGACCGCGAGCCGGCGCTCAAGCAGGACTACCGCAGCAAGCTGGCCCAGGCCGTCAACCTCGAGGAACTGCGCAAGCAGAAGCTGCAGGTCGAGGAGTACGTGACCCAGCTCGAGAAGCAGCTGCCCGGCAAGGCCGAGATGGACGCGCTGCTGTCCGACATCAACCAGGCCGGACTCGGACGCGGCCTGCAGTTCGAGCTGTTCCGCCCCGGCCAGGTGGCCGTGAAGGACTACTACGCCGAGCTGCCGATCGCGATCAAGGTCAGCGGCCGCTACCACGACATCGGCGCCTTCACCGCCGACGTCGCCAACCTGTCGCGCATCGTCACGCTGCACGACCTGAACGTCGCCGCGCCGACCGGCCGCGACGCGCAGACCGGCAGCGGCGCGCTGACGATGGAAGCCACCGCGCGCACCTACCGCTACCTCGACGAGAGCGAGGTGGCCGCGCAGCGCCAGGCGGCCGCGGCCGCCAAGGCCAAGCCCGGAGCGAGGAAATGACCGCGTCCCTGCAACCGCGCCTGGCGTTGCTCATCGCCGCGGCGGCGCTCGGCGTCGCCGGCTGTGCCGAACAGAACGGCGACCTCGCGCAGTGGATGGAGCAGCAGAAGCGCGAGGTCAAGCCGAGCGTGCAGCCGCTGTCGCCGCCGAAGACCTTCGACCCCGAGCCGTACGCCGCGCTCGACCTGGTCGAGCCGTTCAGCAACCAGAAGCTCACGGTCGCGCTTCGGCAGGAGGCGCGCCAGACGAGCTCGGTGCTGGCGTCCGAGCTGAACCGCCGCAAGGAACCGCTGGAAGACTATCCGCTGGACAGCATGGCGATGGTCGGCAGCGTCAGCAAGCAGGGCCGGCCGCACGCGCTGCTGCGCGTCGACCGCCTGCTGTACCAGGTGGCGGTGGGCGACCACATCGGGCAGAACTTCGGGCGCATCACCGCGATCACCGAGACCGAGGTGCGGCTGCGCGAGATCGTGCAGGACGCGGCCGGCGAGTGGATCGAGCGCCCGATGACGCTGCAACTGCAGGAGGGCAAGCGGTGAAGGCGGCTGCACACAAGGCAACTGAGATGCGGGAGAAGTGCATGACGATCCAACGGCGCGCCTGGGGCGCGGTGCTCGCCCTGGCCGCAGCCTCGCCGCTGGCCTGGGCGCAGGGCGTGATCGAGTCGATCAGCAGCAGCCAGCAGGCGGGCGCCGACGTGGTGCGCATCCAGCTCAGCGAGCCGCTGGCCGCGTTGCCCACCGGCTTCTCGGTGCAGACGCCGCCGCGCATCGCGATCGACCTGCCCGGCGTGAAGAACGCCACCGGCCGGCCCAGCGTCGAGGTCAACCAGGGCAACCTGCGCTCGGTGGCGATCGCCCAGGGCGAGGACCGCACGCGGCTGGTGCTCAATCTGCGCCAGGCCGCCAACTACCGCGCGCAGCTCGACGGCAAGACGCTGGTGCTGGTGGTCGACAGCGGTGCGCCGTCGCCGACGGTGGCCGCCGCCGGCGCCGCGCCGGCCGCGCCCTCGTTCGCGCCGGCGCAGAACGTCCAGGCGCAGGCGCTGCGCGACATCGATTTCCGCCGCGGCCCCGACGGCGCGGGCCGCGTCGTCGTCGAGCTGCCGAGCACGCTGGTGGGTGTCGACATCCGCCAGCAGGGCCAGAACCTGGTCGTCGACTTCCCGCGCGCGACGGTGCCCGAGGCGCTGCGCCGGCGCCTGGACGTGACCGACTTCGGCACCCCGGTGAACACCATCACCACCACGCAGGACGGCGACCGCGTGCGCATGGTCGTGCAGCCGCGCGGGGCGTGGGAGCACAGCGCGTACCAGAGCGACACGCAGTTCGTGCTCGAGGTGCGCCCGATGGCCGTCGACCCGAACAAGCTGGTGCAGGGTCCCGGCTACGCGGGCGAGAAGCTGAGCCTGAACTTCCAGAACATCGAGGTGCGCGCGCTGCTGCAGGTGATCGCCGACTTCACGAACTTCAACGTGGTCACCAGCGACACCGTCACCGGCAACGTCACGCTGCGGCTGAAGGACGTGCCCTGGGACCAGGCGCTGGACATCATCCTGCAGGCCAAGGGTCTGGGGCTGCGCAAGACCGGCAACGTGATCTGGATCGCGCCGAAGGACGAACTGCTGGCCAAGGAGCAGGTCGAGCTCGAGGCGCGGCAGAAGATCGCCGAACTCGAACCGGTGCGCACGCAGTCGTTCCAGCTCAACTACACCAAGTCCGAGGAGGTCGCCAAGGGACTGACCGGCCAGGGACTGAGCGGCGGCTCGACCGGCGGCGCCAACAACAACCCGGCGCGCATCCTCAGCCCGCGCGGCAGCGTGATCTACGAGACGCGCACCAACCAGCTGTTCGTCACCGACATCCCGGGCAAGCTCGAGGAGATCCAGGCGATGATCGCCAAGATCGACATCCCGGTGCGGCAGGTGCAGATCGAGGCGCGCATCGTCGAGGCCGACGACCGCTTCGGGCGCTCGCTCGGCGTCAAGCTCGGCGCCACCGACCTGCGCGGGCTGCGCGGCGGCGTGCCCGGCTACAAGGTCGGCGGCAGCAACTACCTGATGCCCGGCGGCAACTACAACGCCGTCGGCGCGCAGTCGCTGCAGGGCCCGGCGTTCAGCTACGGCGACTCGAACTTCGTCAACCTGCCGGCCGCGGCACTCGCGGGGGCCGGCAGCCCGGCCACCTTCGCGCTGTCGCTGTTCAGCGCCACCGCCAACCGCTTCCTCAACCTCGAGCTGTCGGCGCTCGAGGCCGACGGGCGCGGCAAGATCGTCTCGAGCCCGCGCGTGATCACCGCCGACCAGGTCAAGGCCGAGATCGAGCAGGGCGAGGAGATCCCGTACCAGAACGCCACCAGCTCGGGCGCGACGGCGGTCGAGTTCAAGAAGGCCAGCATGCGCCTGGAAGTGACGCCGCAGATCACCCCCGAGGGCAACGTGATCCTCGACGTCAACGTGACGAAGGACAGCCGCGGCGAGCTGACCCTGGCGGGGCCGGCGATCAACACCAAGCGCGTGCGCACGCAGGTGCTGGTCGAGAACGGCGGCACGGTGGTCATCGGCGGCATCTTCCAGCAGGAGGACCGCACCGACGTCAACAAGGTGCCCGTGCTCGGCGACGTGCCGGTGCTCGGCAACCTGTTCAAGAACACGGTGCGCTCGTCGAACAAGACCGAACTGCTGGTGTTCATCACGCCGAAGGTGGTCACCGAGAAGACGGCGGCGCGCTGAACGCGCGGCGCACCGACGAACCATTCCAAGACGATTCCGGTTGGGAGCGAAGATGCGCAGCTTCAAGAGCTGGTTGGCGGCCTGTGCCGCGGTGATGGTCGCGGCCTGCGGGGGCGGCGGCGGCAGTTCCGGCACGCCGCCGTTCGGCGGCGGCCAGGGCACGGCCGCGGTGGCCAACCTGACGATCGAGGCGCCGGTGCAGGTGCCGAACACGACCTCGTCGACGGCCACGGTCACGGTCACCGCCGTCGACGCCGGCGGCCGCACGCTGTCCGGCGTGCCGGTGACCTTCGCCATCGACAACGGCGGCACGATCACCGCGCCGGACACCACCGGCGACAACGGCCAGATCCAGGCCACGCTGTCGATCGGCGCCAACCGCGCCGACCGCATGCTGACCGTCACCGCGCAGTCCGGCTCGGTCAAGCGCACGGCGCAGGTGCAGGTCATCGGCACGCGCATCACCGCGACGCTGCCACCGGTGGTCGACCCGGGCGCGGCGGCCAGCGTGCAGTACCGCGTCGTCGACCGTTCGGGCACCGCGATGGCCAACCAGGACATCGCGGTGTCGGCGCCGGGCCTGTCGCCCGAGTCGGCGTCGGGCAAGACCGGGCCGAACGGCGAGTTCTCGTTCGGCTTCACCGCGCCGGCGGCGCCGGGCAGCGTGCAGATCGTCGCGCGCGTCGGCGAGGCCAGCGACACGCGCACGCTGCAGGTGCAGCCGGCCAGCCAGGTCGAGGAGGTGCCGGCCGGCGTCGACATCGTCGCAGCTTCGGTCGCGGTCAGTCCCAGCGTGGTGTCGGTCAACGCCAGCGGCCAGACCAACCGCGCCGAGGTGCGCGCGCTGTTCCTCGACAAGTTCAACAAGCCGATCAAGAACGTGCGCGTGCGCTTCGCGCTGCCCGACCCGAACAACGTCGGCGGCAGCTTCTCGACCGGGGCGACGACGCTGTACACCGACGCCAACGGCGTGGTGACGACGGCGTACATCCCGGGCACGCGCTCGAGCCCGACCGACGGCGTCGTCGTGCGCGCCTGCTACGGCAAGTCCGACACCGACCCCGACCTGCTCGACTGCACGGCCTTCCGCGACGCGACGCTGACGGTGGCCAACGAGGCGTTGGGCGTGTCGATCGGCACCAACGAGCTGATCGTCGTCAACGAGCTCACCTACGTGAAGCGTTTCCTCGTCTCGGTGACCGACTCGGCCGGCGCGGCCAAACCCGACGTCGACCTGTCGGTGTCGCTGAACCTGAAGAACTACCACAAGGGCTACTACGTGCTGTCGGGCGACTCGTGGGTCAAGGCGCTCGACGTCACCTGCCCGAACGAGGACCTGAACCGCAACGGCGTGTCCGAGATGCTGCTGGTGGGTCGGGAGGACGCCGACGAGGATGGCCGACTCGAGCCCGGACGCTCGGACATCTCGATTCGCCTCCTCGAGCCGCGCACCGCGACCGACGGCACGGCCATCGTCGAGATCCTGTACGCGAAGAGCTTCGCGACCTGGATCGACGCCGACCTGACGGTGGCTGCCTCCGGCGTCGGTGGCAGCGAAGGGCGCGCGACGTTCCGCATCGACCCGATTCCGGCCGACGCCGCGGCCATCAAGAACCGCGACGTGTTCCCGGCCTTCGGCCTCAGCCCGTTCGGCACCCAGGTGCCCGACGCGGTGCAGGTCGAGACCTTCGGCGGGGGCACGGTCGTGCTCTGCGGCAAGCCGGCGGGCTGACGAGGCGACCGCGCGTCGCCGTGATCGGCGGCCGGATGACCGCGTGATCATCAGCCTGGTCGGCATGCCCGGCGGTGGCAAGTCCACCGTCGGGCGTCATCTTGCCCGCCAGCTGGGGCTGGCGTTCCGCGACACCGACCACGAGATCGAGTCGGTCATCGGCTGCACGATCCGCGACTTCTTCGCCTCGCACGGCGAGGCGGCGTTCCGCGACCTCGAGCAGGATGCGATCGACGTGCTCACGCAGGGCCGGCCGATCGTGCTGGCCACCGGCGGCGGCGCGGTGCTGCGCGAGGCCAACCGGCGCGCGCTGCACGAGCGCACGACGGTGATCTACCTGCGCTCGACGCCCGAGGAACTGTGGCGCCGGCTGCGCCACGACACGCAGCGACCGCTGCTGCAGGGCGGCGACCCGCTGAAGAAGCTGCGCCAGCTGTTCCGCGAGCGCGACCCGCTGTACCGACGCACCGCGCACTACGTCATCGAGACCGGCCGCCCGTCGGTGCCGGCGCTGGTGCAGATGATCCTGATGCAGCTCGAGCTCGCCGGCCTCGTCGACACGAGCCGCGTGCCGTCGCCGATCAACCCGATGCGGCCCGAAGGCGAGGCCGGCGCCACCTGAGCGGCACGCTGCGCGGCGGCGTCGTGGCGGCCCGCGCCGCAGGGCACCCGGTACGTACACTCCGGCGCATGAGCGCCTCCCGCCCTGCCGCCGCCGTGCGCGTGCCGATCGAACTCGGCGAGCGCAGCTACGAGATCCTGATCGGCGAGCGCGTGCTCGACGACCCGGCGTCGTACGACGGACTGCCGCGCGCGGCCAGCGCGATGGTGGTGAGCAACCCGACGGTGTCGGCGCTGTACGGCGCGCGGCTGCACGCGATGCTCGAGGGCCGGTTCGCGCGCGTGCTGCACGTCGACATGCCCGACGGCGAGGCGCACAAGGACTGGGCCTCGCTGGACCGGATCTTCGACGCCCTGCTCGCACAGGCCTGCGACCGCAAGTCGGTGCTGTTCGCGCTCGGCGGCGGCGTGGTCGGCGACGTCGCCGGCTTCGCCGCGGCCTGCTACATGCGCGGCGTGCCGTTCGTGCAGGTGCCGACCACGCTGCTCGCGCAGGTCGACTCGTCGGTGGGCGGCAAGACCGCCATCAACCACCCGCGCGGCAAGAACATGATCGGCGCGTTCCACCAGCCGCTGCGCGTGATCGCCGACCTGGGCGTGCTCGACACGCTGCCCGAGCGCGAGCTCGGCGCCGGGCTGGCCGAGGTCATCAAGTACGGCCCGATCGCCGACGCCGCGTTCCTCGACTGGGTCGAGTCGCACCTGGACGCGCTGCTGGCGCGCGACAAGGCGGCGCTGGCGCACGCGGTGCGCCGCTCGTGCGAGCTGAAGGCCGCGGTGGTCGGCGCCGACGAGCGCGAGAGCGGGCTGCGCGCGATCCTGAACTACGGCCACACCTTCGGCCACGCGATCGAGGCGGCGCTGGGCTACGGCGAGTGGCTGCACGGCGAGGCGGTCGGCTGCGGCATGGTCATGGCCGCCGACCTGTCGGCGCGGCTGGGGCTGGTGCCGCAGGCGTTCGTCGAGCGCATGCGCCGGCTCGTGGCGCGGGCGAGGCTGCCGGTGGCGGCGCCGGCGTCGATCGGCGCCGGGCGCTTCGTCGAGCTGATGCGCGTCGACAAGAAGGCCGAGGGCGGCGAGATCCGCTTCGTGCTGATCGAGGCGCCGGGCCGCGCGGTGCAGCGTGCCGCACCCGACGCGCTGGTGCGCCAGACGATCGCCGCCTGCAGCGCATGAGCGTCGGCGGCGGCGCGCTGGCGCCCTACGCATGCGACCCCGCGCGATCGCGCGGCCGGCGCCACCCCGAGGCGCCGGCGCCGACGCGCAACGACCACCAGCGCGACCGCGACCGCATCGTGCACAGCACCGCGTTCCGGCGCCTGGTCTACAAGACCCAGGTCTTCCTCAACCACGAAGGCGACCTGTTCCGCACGCGGCTGACGCACTCGCTCGAGGTGGCGCAGCTCGGGCGCTCGGCGGCGCGCACGCTGCGCCTGAACGAGGACCTCGTCGAGGCGATCGCGCTGGCGCACGACCTGGGCCACACGCCTTTCGGCCACGCCGGCCAGGACGCCTTGGCCGAGTGCATGCGTGCCCACGGCGGCTTCGAGCACAACCTGCAGAGCCTGCGCGTGGTCGACCGCCTCGAGCAGCGCTACCCCGACTTCGACGGCCTGAACCTGACGTTCGAGACGCGCGAGGGCGTCCTCAAGCACTGTTCGCGGCGCCACGCCGACGAGATCGAGGCGCGCGAGCCGGGCGGCGTCGCACGCCGCTTCGTCGACGGCACGCAGCCGTCGCTCGAGGCGCAGCTGGTCAACCTGGCCGACGAGATCGCCTACAGCGCGCACGACATCGACGACGGCGTGCGCTCCGGCTTGCTGACGCTCGAGCAGCTCGACGCCGCGGTGCCGCTGGTGGCGCGTTTCCGCGCCGGGGCGCAGGCCGCGCACCCGGCGCTCGCCGGCCGCAGACTGCTGTTCGAGACGATCCGCCGCATGCTGTCGCAGCAGGTCTACGACCTGATCGACCACAGCAGCGCCCGGTTGCGCGAGGCGGCGCCGGCCGACGTCGATGCGGCGCGCCGCGCGCCGCCGCTGATCGGCTTCGGCGAGCCGATGCGCACGCAGATCGTCGAACTCAAGCGCTTCCTGTTCCAGTCGCTGTACCGCCACCCGCAGGTCGTCGCGAAGACCGACGCGGCGCGGCGCGTGGTGCGCGAGCTGTTCGACGCGTATTGCGACGCCCCCGCCGAGATGCCGGGCGACTACGCCGACGCCGACGACCGCGTGCGCGCCGTGGCCGACTACATCGCCGGCATGACCGACCGCTTCGCGCTGCGCGAGCACCAGCGGCTGACCGGCCGCGCGGTGTTCTCCGAGGCGTGAGATGGCGCGGCTGCCGCGGCTGGCCGTCGCCGGCGCGCTGCACCTGGTCGTGCAGCAGGGGCACAACCGGCAGCCGGTGTTCGTCGACGACGTCGACCGCCAGACCTACCTGGCGTCGCTGCACGACGTGCTGCGCGCGCACGGCGTCGCGATGCACGGCTACGCGCTGCTCGACACCGAGGTCTGGCTGGTGCTGCAACCGGTCGAGGCGGCGGCGCTCAGCCGCACGATGCAGGCGCTGGGCCGCCGCTTCGTCGCCGCCGTCAACCGCCGCCACGCGCGCCGCGGCACGCTGTGGGACGGGCGGTTCCGCGCCACGGTGTTCGACGCGCCGACGCAACTGGTCGACGTGCTCGTGCACCTCGAGACCAAGCCGGTCGACGCCGGGCTGGCGTCGTCGGCCGGCGACTGGCCGTGGTCGAGCGCGCGGCATCACCTGGGTCTGGCACGCGATGCTGCCCTCGACGAGCACCCGCAACTGTGGGCGCTGGGCAACACGCCGTTCGAGCGCGACACCGCCTGGCGCAGGCGGCTCGACGTCGGGCTGCCGGCGGTCCGGCGACGGACGATCGACGACGCCGCGCTGAAGGGCTGGGCGCTGGGCCCGCCGGGCTTCGTCGACGTCGTCGCGGCGCAGGCCGGCCGGCCGGTGCAGCGCCGCGCGCGCGGGCGGCCACGCAAGGCGGGCTGATCAGCAGGATCGGCAGGATCGGCAGGATCGGCAGGATCGGCAGGATCGGCAGGATCGGCAGGATCGGCCCGAGGCGGCTTCGGCCGGGCCGGCACCCCCGCGAACGCGTGCGCCCCGCGGCGGCTCGCCGCGCCTCGCCGCGGCGCCTGCGCGCGGCCCGGCGTGGCGCCGCCACTTCGTCGGGCGCCCACGCAGCGGCAGCGACCGGCGGGTATCGGCCCGACGACGGCGGTTGCGCGTTCGACGTGGCGATTCTTAATGTGTCCCTATTTAAGCATCGCGATCAGACTCTGCTTCCTTTAAAGACTCCGACCCTATTAATTTTCTCTTGTGATCGATGCTGCGGTGCAGTACGCTGCGCGACCTTCCTCAGTCCGGATCGGAGGTCGCCATGCGCCGACTGACCTCAGGGGCCCGCGCCCCGCAACCCACCCACCCCGACGAACCCCGCCGCGCGCCGGCGCGCGGCGGCCTGTACGACCCGGCCAACGAACACGACGCCTGCGGCGTCGGTTTCGTCGCGCACATCAAGGGCGAGCGCTCGCACCCGATCGTCGAGCAGGGGCTGAAGATCCTCGAGAACCTCGACCATCGCGGCGCCGTCGGCGCCGACAAGCTGATGGGCGACGGCGCCGGCATCCTGATCCAGATCCCCGACGAGCTGTACCGCGCCGAGATGGCGGCGCAGGGCGTCGAGCTGCCGCCGCCGGGCGAGTACGGCGTGGGCATGATCTTCCTGCCGAAGGAGCACGCGTCGCGACTGGCCTGCGTGCAGGAGCTCGAGCGCGCGGTAAGGGCCGAGGGCCAGGTGCTGCTCGGCTGGCGCGACGTGCCGGTCGACCGCGAGATGCCGATGAGCCCGGCGGTGCGCGCGAAGGAACCGGTGATCCGCCAGATCTTCATCGGCCGCGGCCCCGACGTGATCGTGCCCGACGCGCTCGAGCGCAAGCTGTACGTCATTCGCAAGACGGCCTCGGCGGCGATCCAGCGCCTGAAGCTCACGCACAGCCGCGAGTACTACGTGCCCAGCATGAGCTGCCGCACGGTGATCTACAAAGGTCTGCTGCTCGCCGACCAGGTCGGCGTGTACTACAGGGACCTGCAGGACCGGCGCGCCGTCTCGGCGCTCGCGCTGGTGCACCAGCGCTTCTCCACCAACACCTTCCCCGAGTGGCCGCTCGCGCACCCGTACCGCATGGTGGCGCACAACGGCGAGATCAACACCGTCAAGGGCAACTTCAACTGGATGCGCGCGCGCGAGGGGGTGATGAAGTCGCCCGTGCTCGGCGACGACCTGAAGAAGCTGTACCCGATCAGCTTCGAGTACCAGAGCGACACCGCCACTTTCGACAACGCGCTCGAGCTGCTGACGATGGCCGGCTACCCGCTGGCGCACGCGGCGATGATGATGATCCCCGAGGCCTGGGAGAACCACGAGCTGATGGACGAGCGCCGCCGCGCGTTCTACGAGTACCACGCGGCGATGATCGAGCCGTGGGACGGCCCGGCGGCGATGGTGTTCACCGACGGCAAGCAGATCGGCGCCACGCTCGACCGCAACGGCCTGCGGCCGGCGCGCTACATCGTCACCGACGACGACCTGGTGGTCATGGCCTCGGAGTCCGGCGTGCTGCCGATCCCGGAGAACAAGATCGTCAAGAAGTGGCGCCTGCAGCCGGGCAAGATGTTCCTGATCGACCTCGAGCAGGGCCGCATCGTCGACGACGAGGAGCTGAAGAACCAGTTCGCGTCGGCGCGCCCGTACCGGCAGTGGATCGAGAACGTGCGCATCCGGCTCGACGACGTGCCGCACGCCGACGCGGCGCCGCTGCCGTTCGCCGAGCCGCTGCTCGACCGCCAGCAGGCGTTCGGCTACACGCAGGAGGACCTCAAGTTCCTGATGAGCCCGATGGCCGCCACCGGCGAGGAGGGCATCGGCTCGATGGGCAACGACTCGCCGCTGGCGGTGCTGTCGGACAAGAACAAGCCGCTGTACAACTACTTCAAGCAGTTGTTCGCGCAGGTCACGAACCCGCCGATCGACCCGATCCGCGAGGCCATCGTGATGAGCCTGAACAGCTTCATCGGGCCGAAGCCGAACCTGCTCGACATCAACGCGGTCAACCCGCCGATGCGTCTGGAGGTGTCGCAGCCGGTGCTCGACTTCGACGACATGGCGCGGCTGCGCGCGATCGAGAAGTCCACGCACGGCAAGTTCAAGCCCTACGAGCTCGACATCGTCTACCCGCTGGCCTGGGGCCGCGAGGGCGTCGAGGCCAAGCTGGCGTCGCTGGCCGCCGAGGCGCAGGACGCGATCGCCGGCGGGCACAACATCCTCATCATCACCGACCGCCGCATGGACCGCGACCACGTCGCGATCCCCGCGCTGCTGGCCCTGTCGGCGGTGCACCACCACCTGGTGCGCGAGGGCCTGCGCACCACGGCCGGGCTGGTGGTGGAGACCGGGTCGGCGCGCGAGGTGCACCACTTCGCGGTGCTCGCCGGCTACGGCGCCGAGGCGGTGCACCCGTACCTTGCGCTCGAGACGCTGGTCGCGCTGCACCGCGACCTGCCGGGCGACCTGAAGCCCGAGAAGGCGATCGCCAACTACGTCAAGGCGGTCGGCAAGGGGCTGTCGAAGATCATGTCGAAGATGGGCATCAGCACGTACATGTCGTACTGCGGGGCCCAGATCTTCGAGGCCATCGGCCTGCAGAAGGAGTTCGTCGACAAGTACTTCCGCGGCACCGCGAGCCAGATCGGCGGCGTCGGCGTGTTCGAGGTCGCCGAGGAGGCGATCCGCATGCACCGCGCCGCGTTCGGCGACGACCCGGTGCTCGCCGGCATGCTCGACGCCGGCGGCGAGTACGCCTGGCGCACGCGCGGCGAGGAGCACATGTGGACGCCCGACGCGATCGCCAAGCTGCAGCACGCCACGCGCGCCGGCCGCTTCGAGACGTACAAGGAGTACGCGCAGCTGATCAACGACCAGAGCCGACGCCACATGACGCTGCGCGGGCTGTTCGAGTTCAGGCTCGACCCGGGCAAGGCGGTCCCGCTCGACGAGGTCGAGCCGGCCAGCGAGATCGTCAAGCGTTTCGCCACCGGCGCGATGTCGCTCGGCTCGATCTCGACCGAGGCGCACTCGACGCTGGCGATCGCGATGAACCGCATCGGCGGCAAGAGCAACACCGGCGAGGGCGGCGAGGACCCGGCGCGCTACCGCAACGAGTTGAAGGGCATCGCCATCACCGCCGGCACCAGGGTCAGCGACGTGATCGGCGCCAAGGTCATCGAGGCCGACTACGAGCTGAAGGACGGCGACAGCCTGCGCAGCCGCATCAAGCAGGTGGCGTCGGGGCGCTTCGGCGTGACCACCGAGTACCTGGTGTCGGCCGACCAGATCCAGATCAAGATGGCCCAGGGCGCCAAGCCCGGCGAGGGCGGCCAGTTGCCCGGCGGCAAGGTCAGCGAGTACATCGGCTTCCTGCGCTACAGCGTGCCGGGCGTGGGCCTGATCAGCCCGCCGCCGCATCACGACATCTATTCGATCGAGGACCTGGCGCAACTGATCCACGACCTGAAGAACGCCAACCCGAAGGCCGACGTCAGCGTCAAGCTCGTCTCGGAGGTCGGCGTGGGCACGGTCGCCGCCGGCGTGGCCAAGTGCAAGGCCGACCACGTCGTCATCGCCGGCCACGACGGCGGCACCGGCGCGTCGCCGTGGAGCAGCATCAAGCACGCCGGCACGCCGTGGGAGCTGGGCCTGGCCGAGACGCAGCAGACGCTGGTGCTCAACCGGCTGCGCGGGCGCATCCGCGTGCAGGCCGACGGCCAGATGAAGACCGGCCGCGAC